>CAJBVG010000072.1 GCA_903958995.1 uncultured bacterium
AGCAACTGATTTAAGAGAAACTTTGATCTCTTTAGTATCGGTTACTGTAATGTTAATGGATTCGAATCCTGTATAATGTATGTTTAATACATCTCCAACATTGCCCTGTATGCTAAATTTACCAGAAAGGTCTGTTACAACCCCCTTTTTAGCTTTTTTAATCTCTACACTGGCACCAATTAGTGGTTCTTTTGTCTTTTCATCACTGACATATCCCTGAATTGTTTGGGCTGATACAGTAAATGAGAATAGAAATAGTAATAATGTAAATGTTACTCTCATGCTATTATTTGTTAGTTATAGTGGTTATTTACTCATTTTACGCACATTTTGCGTTTGTTGGCACTCTACAAATTCAAAACTATCGGCGATAATAAATACTAATCTAGGGGTGAAATAGAAGTTTTTACAAATTTTACCACCTGACAAATACTATTCATTGCCAACATTTTTTAATGTTAGTTTACTAATCCGAGAGCTTTATAATGTAAATGTGGGTTAGATTAACCCAGTTGAATGGTCTTAATGTACTCGTTTAGAGTACTTTTATCGTCGATTAATAACTTCTTTTTTAATCGATATTTGTTTTGTTCTACACCATTAATGGTGATGTGTAAGATATCTGCGATCTCTCTATTGTTCAATCCGAGCAAAATAAAAGAACACAATCGGTGGTCGTTCACCGTAATACTCGGATGTAACTCCTTGATTTTCTGCACAAAGTCCTTGTGCATTTCATCAAAATTGAATTGATACTGTTCCCAATAATCCTCCTGACTAACCTCTGTGTTAATTTGTCTGATTACTTTTTTAACATCGGAACTTGTAGTATCTGTTTTAGGATCGATTTTCTGCAACATACTTTTTAAATCGTTCAGGAATTGATTCTTATGAGCACTCTGAAGTAAGGAAACTGCTAAACGGGTTTGCTTGGCCTCCAATTCTTTGGCAAGATTATCATTGGTTAATCGCAATATTTCCTCTTCCGTTTTCTTTGCAATAATTTCACGTTCAAGGTTATTGTTCTTTAATCGCAAAATTTCTTGCTCCTGCTTTTCGTAAACAATGTTCTGTTTTAGGCTATCATTTTGTAATTGAAGGATTTCTTGCTCCGATTGGGTAACCTTTATTTCATTTTCTAAATTTTCGTTCCTCAAACGTAAAATTTCTTGCTTCGCTAAATTCGATTGGTATTGGTATTGTGCTTTTTGCCTGTTTAATATATAAACTACCGTGAAAATAATCCCTAGCACTGACATCAATATGCAAATCATTACAAACCACCAGGTTTCCCAGAAAGGGGGCTTTACATATATTGGTAGTGTAAACTCTTCGCTACTCGTATTGTTCATGTTTACGAGTTTTACTTTGAGCTTGTAATTTCCTGGAAGTAGGTTGGAGAAGAATACAGAATGTACTCCGATGCTTAATACATTCCAATTTTTTTCAAACCCTACTAATTGATATGCAAATCTTGTGTTCTTTAATTTCGAATAATCATTAGTAGTAAATTCAATACTAATTGCTCTATCTAAATAATCTAAATTAATTATAGTTCCTTTTTCATTTAATCCTTTTTCTAGAATTACTCTGTCATTGTAATTACCTATGCTAACATCTTGATTAAATAATTTAAGAGCCGAAAAAATTATTTTTTGATTACCAGGTTCGATTTGTTTTTTAATAGGGTTGATGATAGAAAATCCATTTGTTCCACCAAAATATAATTCATTACTATTGATTAAAAATGAAGCTTTCGGATTATATTGGTTGTGACGAAGATTATCATCAGTCCCAAAGTCAATACAGCTATACGTTTCCGGGTCGATACTTTGTACACCTTTCTGTGTAGATACCCATAGCACTCCAAACTTATCTTGTTCTATTGAGTAAATCTCGTTAGAGTTTAATCCATTTTCAGTAGTTAATATTTTAATTTTATCTGATGTTGGATCTAAAATGTTGATGCCATTGTATTCTGTTCCAATCCAAATTTTCCCTTTCTTATCTTGAAAAAGACATCTTATTTTATTACTAGATAATCCTTTATTTTTTTTATCTGTTTGATAATGTTTGAAAACTCCAGCAGCGATATCGAATCGATTTAATCCTTTGTCTTCACTTGCAGCCCAAACATATTTTTTATTTTGGTCAAGCAATACGTCGATGATTTGGAAACTCGAAATAGAATTATTATTTCCTTTTATTGGCTTGTAATTATTGAAGACATTTTCTTTGCGATTGAAATAACACATTCCCCCGCCAAGTGTTGCAATCCAAAGGTTTCCATCAGGAGCTACTTCAATATCCCAAACGTTATTATGTGACAAAGCTTTGTTATCATATTCATTTGCTTGGTAGGTAATTGTTTTACCTGTAGTGGGTTGGTATAAACTTAAGCCACTGGCAAATGTCCCTACCCATATAGATTCCTTGTCAGCCTCTTTTAAACAAGTAATTACTCGGTGTGGAAATTTCTTTTGTGAAATTTCTATTGTGTTTTTACGAATATCTTTTGCGTTAACGAACAATAATCCATCACCGTCAGTACCTAAAAATATATTCTTCTTTTTGTCTTGATAAATAGATAGTACAGATGGAATATTATTCAATGGGTATGAAATAGAATTCAACACAAATGGAGAAAGCTCTCCCATTTGAACATTTAATCCTCCATTGAAAGTACCTACCCATAATGTTCCAGACTTATCAAAAAATAAAGAATAAACGGCATTTGTGTTTAGCGATTGTGGATTCTTATTTGAACTAATAATATTTACAAAATTATTTTGCTGTTCATCAAAATAATTTAATCCGCCGCCATCCGTTCCAATCCATAGTTTCCCCTTACTATCAATATCGATTGCCGAAATACGATTATTAGAAATCCAATGCGAAGTGCTGTATGTTGAGTAATGCGTAAAAGTATTTTCGGTAGCTTGATATTTGTATAGCCCATTACCAGATGTGCCAATCCATATATTATCATGTTTATCTATTAGCAATGATTTCTCATAGCTATTCATTTTACTTGCATCGTTCGGATCAACAAAGTAATTTATTTTATTGCTTGATTTTTCATATTGGTAGAAACCATCACCAGAATTAGCAAACCAAATATCTCCCTTTTTATCTTCAACAATATCAAATACAAAGTCTGTTGCAATTTTATTTCGATTGTCTTTTGCGAGTGGAGTGAAATGTTTTAATACGTCACCATTTCTATTCACACATATTAATCCATCGCCCGATGTGCCTAGCCAGATGTTGCCAGTTTTATCTTGATATATTTTTCTAACTGTTAACGAAGCCCAATCTATTTTCGAATCATTGCCTACGAATTTTTTAAATAATCCAGTTTTATTATTAATAACTGTAATGCCAGCTTCTTTATGTCCAACCCAAACATTATGTTCGTTGTCTACAAATAAAGAGAATACCGTTGGACTAGCAATCTCGTTATTGGCGATTCCTGAGAAGTAGACTTTGAAGCCAAACCCATCATATTTATTTAAGCCATTACGTGTACCAATCCAAATAAATCCATCATGATCTTGAGCTATTGCATATACAGTATTATGCGATAAACCTTCGTCTACGGTGAGGTGGTGGAAATTAGGCGATTTCTCTAATAGCTGAGCTTTTGCTGGCGCTTGGAGAAAGAGAACGAATAGTATTGCTTTAAATAAATACCAAAACAAACTTTTCGAGTTCATGGGGGTTTTTTAGTTTGGAAAACAAAGTAGAAAAAAAATTGCGTAATTTCGCAAACTTTAAAAGTAGATAATAGGATTATGAATGACATGTTGGAAAAGCTTTTAGCGATAAAAAACCGCTATGAGGACGTAGAAAAAGAAATTTCTAGTCCTGAGGCAATGAGCGATATGAAGCGTTTTGCGCAACTTAATAAGGAATACAAGGATTTAGCGAAGATTGTTGCTCAATACAATATTTACAGCAATGTAATGAGCAATATTGAATCGAATAAGGAGATATTAGCCATTGAAAAGGACGAAGAGTTCCGTGAAATGGCAAAAGGGGAGTTGGATGCTTTACTAGTAGAGCGTGATAAAATGGAGGATGATATTCGTTTAATGCTTATTCCTATCGATCCAGAAGATGCTAAAAATGCAGTAATGGAAATTCGTGCAGGTACAGGTGGTGATGAGGCCAGTTTATTTGCAGGCGATTTATTCCGTATGTACCAACGATATTGTGAGATTAAAGGTTGGAAAACCGAATTAGTAGATTACACACCCGGTACAGCAGGTGGTTATAAAGAGATAATATTAAATGTGACTGGTGAGGATGTGTACGGTACGCTTAAATACGAATCAGGTGTACACCGTGTTCAACGAGTACCTGCTACTGAAACACAAGGGAGAGTTCATACTTCAGCTGCATCAATTGTAGTATTACCAGAAGCAGATGAGTTCGATATTGATGTTAAGGCAAATGATATCCGTAAGGATTTATTCTGTTCTTCAGGTCCTGGAGGGCAATCGGTAAATACAACCTATTCTGCGGTTCGTTTAACCCACTTACCAACTGGTATTGTAGCACAATGTCAGGATCAGAAATCGCAACATAAGAACTACGAAAAGGCTTTAGGGGTATTGAGATCGAGGATTTACGAGATGGAATACGCGAAGCACTTAGAGGAAGTATCGAAGAAACGTAAAACCATGGTAGCTACCGGCGACCGTTCGGCGAAGATTCGTACATATAATTATCCTCAGAGTAGATTAACAGAACACCGTATCGGAATGACGTCTTATAACCTAAATGGGGTGATGAATGG
>CAJBVG010000073.1 GCA_903958995.1 uncultured bacterium
CATCACCAGCTATCGCATTATTTAAAGATGGTAAATTAGTTCACATGATTGAACGTCATCATATTGAAGGTCGCCCTGCACAATTAATTGCAGAGAATTTAAAGGCTGCTTACGCGGAACATTGTTAATGTGCCAATTAGTTAATGTGCTAATGTGCTAATGTAATCATTGGCACATTGACATATTAGCACATTAGCTAATTAATAGATTTGCGAATAGTTCTCTCCAACTCCTCTACAGAAACATTTGTTTTTACTTTTCCTCTGCTTGCAATAGAGATATAGCCGGTTTCTTCTGAGATAATTACTGCTATAGAGTCACTTTGTTCAGTAATACCTACCGCTGCGCGATGTCTTAATCCTAATTGTTCCGGGAGTTCAGTGTTATCTGTTAGTGGTAAAATACAACTTGCCGCTTTAATTATACCATCCGATATTACAACTGCTCCATCATGCAATGGACTCGTTTTCGAAAATATAGATTCTAATAATCGTTTAGAAATGCGAGCATTCATTAGCTCTCCGTTGTTTGAGTAAACTTGTTCTTCGTAAGTTCTAGCAAAAACAATTAATGCTCCAATTTTTGCTTGCGACATATTTCTACAGGCTTCAACAATTGGATATAAATTTAACTGATCGGTATCGTTAATAATGGTATTACCCAATAATACTTTTCGCCAAAAACTATTTTTTCTGGAAACTGTATTTCTGCCAATAAGAAGTAAAAATCGTCGAATTTCTTGTTGAAATACAATGATTAATGCAATAACCCCAACTCCAATTACTTTATCAAGAATGCCCGAAAGTAGTTGCATATTCAAGGCTTTCACGCCTATCCAAAGTAAATAGATGAGCATCAATCCAATAAAAATATTAACGGCAATAGTGCCACGAATTAGGTTGTAAATTTGATAGATGATAAATGCTACGAGCACAATATCAATCACATCAAAAATACCAACTTTAAATAATCCTAAATCAAATGGTTCCATGCTTAAAGATAATAATTCTAACGATTATTTAGTTTTTTTCCATAATGCAATACACTCTTTAGCTTCCTTTACATCATGAACTCGTAATAGTTGAGCCCCTTTTTCTAATGCTATAGCATGAAGTGCAGTAGTGCCATTTAGCGATTCCTCTGCAGTAATTCCTAAGGTTTTATAGATCATCGATTTTCTTGATAATCCTACTAAAAGGGGGTATGGTAACTGATGAAGTTCTTCAAGTCGAGAAAGTAATTCGAAATTTTGATCAATGTTTTTTGCAAAACCAAAGCCCGGATCAAGTATGATGTTGTGGAAATTCAAGTCGTTCAGTTGTTTTATTTTCCCTGATAAATGCAAGATCACATCATTAACTAAGTCATCGTAAGTATTCATGCTTTGCATAGTTTGGGGCGTTCCTCGCATGTGCATCATAATATATGGGCATTGATTACTAGCAATTACATTAAACATATTTGGGTCGAGCTCCCCCCCAGAAATGTCATTAATAATGTCAATACCTTGATCAATAGCCTTTTTAGCAATACCTGATCGAAATGTATCTAATGATAAAACTACCTTAGGAAATGTGCTTCGAAGTGTTGGTAAAATGGAAGATATTCGCTGCCATTCTTCCTCTTCAGAAATATCTTCTGCTTGAGGGCGAGTGGAATAAGCCCCTAAATCTAGAATGTCGGCACCTTCAGATATCATTACATTAGCTTGTTCTAAAACCTCTGTAACCGTTTGTTTTCTGCTATCCGAATAAAAGGAATCAGGAGTAATGTTAATTATCCCCATAACCAATGGGTCCGATCCTCCGATAATTAAACCTTTAACTTCGATGGTTGGTTTATTGTAAAAAATCTTATTTTTATGCACTTGGTAAAATTATAAAAAATTGCAAACGAATACATCATTAGAATACGATCAAGTTATACAAGCTTGTAAAGATTTGTTTATAAAGAAAACAAAAGATTACGGAACGGCATGGCGAATATTGCGTTTACCATCCATTACCGATCAGATTTTCATTAAGGCTCAGCGAGTTCGCACCATCGAAGATAAGAAAGTTAGTAAAGTCGACGAGGGTATTATCTCGGAATACGTTGGCATTGTTAATTATTGCATAATTGCAATGATTCAACTCGATTTAGGGGAAACGGAAACGGATCTCGACATTGAAGCGTCGCGAGTGAGTTCATTTTATGATCAAAAAGTAAAAGAGACGAAAGATTTAATGATGGATAAAAACCACGATTATGGGGAAGCTTGGAGAGATATGCGTTTGGCATCGTTAACAGATTTAATTTTGATGAAGTTAATGCGCGTTAAACAAATTGAAGACAATCAAGGTTCAACTTTAGTGTCGGAAGGTGTTATTGCGAATTATCAAGACATGCTAAACTACTCTGTGTTCGCATTAATAAAATTGAATTATAATCAACAATAATAAATTTAGCTATGTTAAAATTAAGCAGATATCTTGTTGGAATATTATTTATTATTTCGGGTTTAATAAAATTAAACGATCCGATTGGTTTTTCAATAAAACTAGAAGAATACTTCGTAATATTTGGTATGGATTGGTTAGGCGCTTATGCTTTATCTTTATCGGTAATTATTTGCGCGGTAGAAGTAGTATTAGGTATCGCCTTGTTATTGGGCATCATGCAAAAGCAATTAGCATGGGTGCTTTTATTTATGATTATTTTCTTTACATGGCTAACAGGTTATTCTGCTGTTACTAACAAAGTAACTGATTGCGGATGCTTCGGAGATGCTATAAAATTAACACCTTGGCAGAGTTTCTCTAAGGATTTAGTATTGATGTTTTTCATCGCTATTATTTTTGTTTATCGTAATAAAATCAATTCTACTTTATCATCTGTAAAACAAATCATCTATGTATTAAGTGCGTATGTCATTACGATTAGTATTGGAATTTATAGCGTAATGTATTTGCCTACTGTTGATTTTCTACCTTACAAAATCGGAAATAATATTCCGGAATTAATGAAGATTCCAGATGGTGCTCCAAAAGATTCTTTCGAAACGAAAATGATTTATGCTAAAGATGGGAAAGAGCAAGCCTTTACATTAAAAGATTATCCATGGCAAGACAGTACTTGGAAGTGGGTAAGAACTGATAATATTTTGATTAAAGAAGGATATCATCCTAAAATAAAAGATCTTCGAATTTCAGATGCAGATGGTAACGACTATTCAGAAGATATTATTAATCACCCTGACTATTCCTTATGGGTTGTTTCTTATGATTTAGAGAAAGTGAATACTGGAGCGTATGTAAAAATTAACGAAGTAGCCGCCTTGCTTGAGAAAAATTTAAAAATCCGAAGCATAGGATTAACTTCTTCTAACGATATTTCTACTGAAAACTTCAGACACGAACAAAATGTATCATTCCCTTTTTATTATTGTGATGCAACTACTTTAAAAACTATGGTTCGCGCAAACCCAGGAATTTTATTAATTCATAATGGGGTAGTTGAAGGTAAATGGTCGTTCCGAAGTTTCCCGACATATGAAAACCTAATCAAGCAATTAAAAAACTAATGCTTCTTTATTTCATTCGAAAAGTATTATACGGTGTATTAGTAATGATGGGTGTTATATCCATTGTGTTTATGTTATTTGCTATACTACCAGGTGATGCTGCACGAATGACTCAAGGGCAACGTACTGATGTGGCTTCTTTAGAAGCAGTACGAAAAGAGTTCGGACTTGATAAGCCAAAGCATATTCAGTTTCTATTGTATATCAATGATGTTTCACCAATTTCTTTAAACACTACAGATTCTGCATCGAAATCAAAATATAATTATTTTCAACTGATACCAGTTTCTTCTACTAGTGCAATCGTTTTAAAAGCACCTTATTTACGCAGGTCATATCAGTCGCAAAAAAAAGTGTCGGATATTCTATTAGAAACCATTCCGAACACTGCTGTACTTGCATTAACTTCCATGATATTTGCGAGCATCATTGGCATTGCTTTGGGACTGCTGGCTGCATTATATAAAGACACTTGGATAGATCGAGCTTCAATGTCGTTTGCAATCCTTGGGGTTTCTATGCCTTCCTTTTTTGCAGGTATTTTAATTGCTTGGGTGTTTGCATTCTTACTCGGGCATTATACTGGTCTAAACATGTCGGGAAGTTTATACGACTACAATCCGTTTAATGGAGAAGAATTGCAATTGAAAAATTTAATACTTCCTACACTAACCTTGGGTTTACGTCCGCTATCTATAATTGTGCAACTAACACGAAGTTCTATGTTAGATGTAATGAAAATGGATTATATCCGTACAGCTCGTGCTAAAGGCTTATCACCATTTCAAGTGGTATGGCGACATGCCTTGAAAAATGCGATGAACCCAGTGGTTACTGCTATTTCAGGTTGGTTCGCTTCACTTATGGCAGGAGCATTTTTCGTAGAATATATTTTTAGTTGGAATGGTCTTGGTAAAATTACCGTTGATGCTTTAGAACTATCAGACTTACCCGTAGTAATGGGAGCAGTATTGTTTATTGCTTTTCTATTTGTAGTAGTCAACTTACTTGTTGATATAAGCTATAGCTTACTCGATCCTCGAGTTAAATTAAACTAATCTTTTTTATAGGTCACAAAGGACACTAAGTACACACAATGGTACACAAAGAAAAAAATAAGCAATCTGCTTCGTGAAACTTTGTGGGCTAAAAGATCTCCTGGTCACAAAGGACACTAAGTACACACAATGGTACACAAAGAAAAATGTGTAATCTGCTTCGTGATACTTTGTGGGAACTTCGTGAAACTTTGTGGGATAAAAAAAACTGTGGTCACAAAGGACACTAAGTACACACAATGGTACACAAAGTGATAGGCATGTTTACTTTGTGGGCTATAAAACTTACAATAACGCTATTACTTGTTTCGTCTCGATATGCAAACCATTAACGGTAAAATGAGCTTGCTCATAAATAGATTTACGTTCCTGAAAAGTTTCTTCGATGAACGTCATCAAGTCATCTTCTTTTTTATCTTTTATAGTAGGGCGAATATTTTTTGCGTTCGATAAACGATTGAAAATACTTTTGGTATCCAGTTGAATGTAGAAGCTAGTTCCTGTGGAATTGATGTATTCGATATTATTGAAAAAGCATGGCGTTCCGCCACCTGTAGCCATTACAAATCCTTCTAAATGTTCAAAAGATTTTAATAATTCAGATTCCATATTGCGAAACGATTCCTCCCCAAGATATTTGAAAATTTCGCTAATACTGCATTTCGCTTTCTTCTCAATCTCTTTGTCGAGATCAATAAATGGTAATGAAATCTCCTTTGACAGTTTTTTGCCAAAGGTGCTCTTTCCTGAACCCATAAAACCGATGAGGAAAATTTTACGAGACTTCATTTACTTACGATAAGTATACTGCGTCTTCTGATTTTTTAGTGGAGAACACTACTGAAATATGTTCTTGCGATATAGTTGAAATGGTATACCCCGCAAAGTCGATGTGTACAGGGTACATTTTATGACTGCGATCAATCAGTACAGCGATTCTGATTTTTTTAGTAGGGATGTTTAAGAACACAGCTAATCCATAAACTAATGTCTTGCCTGAATGTAAAACATCATCAACAAGAATTATCGTTTTATTTTTACATTTTAAAATTGGAGTATCCACTTCTGCTTCCAAATGGTCGCTGTCTTTATTTAAAGTGATTTCAATAAGCTCAATTTTAATTTTAGATATTTTTTCTAGAACAGCTTTCAATCGCTTAGCTAAAACATAGCCACGGTTTGCAATACCTGCAATCACGATCGTTTTTTCTTCGAAACAATCTTCTAATATTTGATAAGCCATACGGTCTACCTTTTGTTGAATCTGAACACTGTTCAGTATTTGAATTCCTTTAGCAGCCATCTTTATAAATTCTAAATTCTAAGTTTTAAATTCTAAATTAAAGAGTTATTTCTCATATCTAACATCTCAATTCTTATATCTACTTATAGGGATAAAACACAAAATTAGCACCTTCCGGTACCATTGCGAATACACAAATATACTTATTTGGGTCTTTATAATGTTGTTTGAAAAATTCTTCCTTTTCGGCTTTTACGATACCTCTTTCTACAAACTCTTCTAAGGTAGAGGCATGTATATTCCATTCCGTAGAGAATTCGTCTTTATCAATAATTAGCTCACCAATTTTCACTTCATGCTGGTGGGCAATAAATATTGGATATTGAGAAAGTTCTGCAATAATATCTTCAGCCGTTTCTTTGATAGAATCGCTGAATAGTACTAAATCGGTTTCCAAGCTTTTCAGTGGACTTTCCGTTTTTTTATTTTCCTCGTTGTTTCCTAACAGTTCTTCGGGTTGCATTATTTTAATTTTAATAGTACTACATTTTCAACATGTTCAGTATGTGGAAACATATCTACAGGTTGAACATTAACGACTTCGTATTTTTCATCTAATATAGCTAGATCTCTTGCTTGTGTAGCAGGGTTACAGCTTACGTAAATAATTTTCTCTGCTTCTAGTTTTAATAGTTGCTTGCAAACATCTTCATGCATTCCGGCACGAGGAGGGTCAGTAATAATTACATTCGGTTTCCCATTTATTTTTACAAATTCATCATTCAATAAATCTTTCATATCGCCAGCATAAAATACGGTATTGCTGATGTTATTAATTTCAGAATTCACTTTAGCATCTTCAATTGCATCAGGAACATATTCTACTCCAACTACTTTTTTTGCTTTAGAAGCAATAAAGTTAGCAATCGTACCCGTTCCAGTATACAAATCGTAAACCACTTCATCGCCCTTTAAATCTGCTAATTTACCAGCAATATGGTATAGTACTTCTGCTTGTTTAGCATTGGTTTGGTAAAATGATTTAGCACTAATTCTGAACGTAATTAATTTGCCAGTTAAGTCGGTCATTTGCTCATGAATAAAGGGTTTTCCATGAAAGCAAATTACTTCTTGATCGAAAATGGTATCATTCTTTTTTATGTTCACTACATATTGTAATGAAGTGATGAATGGGAATTTTTCTTTTAAATGAGTTAATAGTGCATTTATTTTTTCATCATCTTGTTCAGCAAAAACAACAATGACCATCCATTCTTCAGTACTCGTATTTCTAATAATTAGATTCCTTAAGAAACCCGTATTCTGCTTAATGTCGTAAAATGTGTAGGCTTCTTTTTTTGCAAAATCCCTTACTGCATTTCGAACATCATCTGAACGTGTATCTTGTAAATAACACTTGTGGATATCAATTATTTTATCAAATCGACGCGGCACATGAAAACCTAAGGCATCCATGTCGAATGTTTCTTCAGAAGCTACTTCTGATTTTTCTAGCCAACGTTTATTTGAAAATGTAAATTCTAATTTGTTACGGTAATGCTTGGTCCCTTCAGAACCAATGATCGGACTAAATTCAGGTAAATTAATTTTAGCCAATCGTGTTAATGCGTCGTAAACAATTTTATGTTTAAACTGAAGTTGAGCAGCATAAGACATGTTTTGCCATTTGCAACCTCCACAAGTACCGAAATGTTTGCAAAATGCCTCTGCGCGTAATGGAGAATATTCGTGAAAATGAATAGGAGTGGCTTCTGCTAAATTCTTTTTCTTTTTAAGCAATTGAATGTCGACAATATCACCGGGTACAACCTTTTCAACGAAAATCACTAAGTCCTCATGTTTTGCAATTCCCTTGCCCTCATTGGCAATATCAATAATTTCTACCTTTTCAATAATTGGCAGTGTCTTTGTTGTTCTCATATAATTCTTCAAAGTTAAGGTATAAAATGCTATTTTTAATGAAATGAAGTCGCTCCAACGAATATTTATTGGATTATTGATACTCACTTTACATTCGTTTAGTGCATTTTCCTCTCATATTGTAGGAGGGAGTTTACATTATACCTATTTATCTACCAATCGCTTTCTTGTTGAACTCGAATATTATAAAGATTGTTCACCCTCTGCAGTCGATTATCCTCCGGGGAACCTTCGCATTGGAATATATGGCAAATCAACAAATTCACTAGTTTCTTCGTTCGACTTAATTCCAGGGAAAATTCAGTCGGTAGATTTTCTAGCAGGGAATTGTATAGCCTCTCCTGTAAGCTGTGTGCAAAAACGTGTTTATGCTGATACCTTATTAATTGATACTAGTTTATTTAAAGATCCACTTGGTTATTACATGAGCTATGAACAATGTTGCCGTAACTACGGAATAAAAAATATTGATAGGCCAGACAATAGTGGAATTGCATACTATGCAGACTTTCCTGCTATTCTACAGAATGCACAGTATTTTATAAATTCTAGTCCTGTTTTAAATCAA
>CAJBVG010000074.1 GCA_903958995.1 uncultured bacterium
CTTATACAATACTTGGCATTGATTTTGTATTCCAAGAGAAATGGCAATATTTAAACGGTTTATACTAACGATAAGCATTTTTTTATTATTTGTGGGTTATTCAATCGCACAAATCCCTGGTATTTATGCATTGCCTGATACCATTAGAATGCCTCAAATGTCCACAGATCTTATTGTAGCCGACTTCAATTTGCCATATACGTATGTTTGGAAATACAATGGGACTTTTATTTCATCTAGTAATTATATATATTATGAAAAAGCGGGAGTGTATACTGTTAATGTATTATCGGCCACGCAAATAATTCACCGTGATACGACGGTAGTGCTGAATTCTGCTGTTTTGTATGACCGGAAAGATACGGTATATGTTTGCGAAGGTGATAGTGTAGTTCTTTCGTATCCTCCTAATAAAAATATATATTGGATTGTGTTTTTCCCAGATTTAACATCTAATTCTTTTCAGAACGATAGCACTATTACATTAAGTAGAGAAGCAGAAATAAATTCTTTAATTAGCTTAGGCCCGGGCGGGTATTCTACAGATTGCTTTGTAGTAGTTTTTGCACCAAAGGATCCTGTTTTTTTAGGTGATGACAGTGAATTTTGCACATCAAGATTGTTAGATGCCGGTGATGGAATTGCACATCTATGGAGTACTGGTGAAACCTCTAGAACGATTAATTATACTGGTCCAACCGGAGATGTATGGGTGAGGGTAGTGAATGATTATTCTTGTGTATTATGGGATACGATTCATCTTACCAATGTGGAAACACCCAGTTCCGATTTTATTGTTAACGAATTAGGAAATGGTAGAATTCGGTTTACGCAAACAAATCAAAATTCGGATGTAAATTATTATTGGGATTTTGGTGATGGAAGGATTGGTATAGGATCAACAATAGAACATCAATACTTTACATCATCTGTAAATTATCTCGTAAGCTGCCAAGCAATACAAAAGACTGCCCATTGCAGTTCAACTTCTTCTCAAAATATTTCTGTGCTCCTGAGTTCAACGGAGAGTAATAAAAAAATAAATATTGACATTCATCCAAATCCTACATCAAATTATATCAAAATATTAGGTCTCTCCGAAACAGATGACAATACTGCAATTCTATACAATGCACAAGGCAAAGTAATAATGAACTTCGAAGCGGAGAATAATGTTCCAGTAGATGTGAGTTCATTAGACAATGGAGTTTACTTCCTGAAAGTAGGGCAGGTAGTGAAGCGAGTGGTGAAGATGTTTCTGTAACATTTGTTCCACTCTTCCCCCTTACATCTCCTTATCTTTGTATTTAAATACAGAATAAGATGTCGGAAAAATTTTCAGAAATTATTAAAAGTGATACACCAACTTTGGTGGATTTCTTCGCAGAATGGTGTGGCCCGTGTAAAACGATGAAGCCTATTTTAGAAGAGTTGAAGAAAGAGATGGGTGAGCAGGTGAAGATTCTAAAGATTGATGTTGATCATAATCCTCAAATTTCACAAGTTTTTCAAATACAAAGTGTGCCTACTTTAATCTTATTTAAAAGTGGTAATATTGTATGGAGGCAATCGGGTGTTGTGATGTTGCCTGAACTTAAAAGAGTAATTGAAACTTCATCTAACTAACATGAAAGAAAAATGGAACGAGCGTTACGCCAATGAAGCTTATGCTTATGGTGAACAAGCCAACGAATATTTAAAGCAATGCTTAATTCAGTTTCCTCCTGGAAAGGTATTGTTTCCTGCCGAAGGCGAAGGTCGTAATGCAGTGTTTGCTGCGCAAATGGGTTGGGAGGTTTCTGCGTTTGATATTAGTGAGGAAGGGCAGAAGAAAGCAATGAAATTAGCGAAGAAAAAAAATGTGAGTATAAATTACCAAGTAGGTGATTTTAAAAATATGAATTTTCAGAAGGGTGAGTTTGATGCCATCGCATTAATTTACGCTCACTTCCCAGCGGCTGTAAAATCAGCTATTAACAAAGATTTAGCAGAGTACTTAAAAGTGGGTGGCTTAATTATTTTCGAAGCATTCGGTAAAAATAATCTCGAGCTTAAAAAACAAGATCCTGCAATTGGTGGCCCAGATGATATCGACATGTTATTTTCGATGAACGAATTGATTGCCGATTTTCCGAACTTTCAAATCATACAACTACAAGAAGTAGAAGTGCAATTGCAAGAAGGCCTATACCATAATGGTATTGGTAGCGTGGTTAGATTTGTTGGAAGAAAAGAATCCTAATTAAAAACGTTTCGGACATTTACGTGCAGTACGAAATGCATTGTGCCCAGTTTTTTCTAATGGTAAAGTGATAAACATACCTGCAGATGCAAACGGCGTGTTTAAATCAACATGCGATATTCCTTTATCCTTTAAGGCATCAACACTTTGTACGTATTGAACAGAACCTCCTAAAGCGAAATCGGTGCTGATATGAAGTTTGCCACTTAACCCAATCATAACTAATTGATCTGATTTGCTAGTGCTGATGTCTTGTTTCAAATCATTTTGATACACTTGTTTGTATTGCATCCATCCAAAACCTATACTCGGATGTAAGCTGATGTATTTACCCAACATGTAATAGTATTGAGCATTGATGCTTAACATGCGGTTTTTATGTACGTGGAAGTAATTATCGGTAGCAATTGAATTATCTTTAAATATTCCATAGCGGTCTAATGTGCTCATGGCAGCGAATTCTAAACTTACTTTTTTGTTGATTCTTCTGCTTAAGGTTACTCTATAACCTAAGTCTAGAAACTTTTGCTTCGAGAAATCGATCGATGAAACTAAAGTTCTTCTTAATATGCCCGTTTCTACACCAATTGTAATTGATTTTAAATTTCTAGGCTTATTAAAGTAAAATTTACTCGATTGAGCAGTGCCAAATATTGGTAAAACCAATGCTGCTAAAACTAAAATGATACTAAATTTTTTCATTGTTATTTATTTTAAAAAAGCTAAAACCCTCTGAATTGCTTATTTAAGTACTTTCGTCCCAAATACGGACTTACCTAATGCATTTTGGAAAACTCATTCCACTTGGATACGGCTAAAAAGTGCTTTTGGTTACATTTAAAAGCATTTTTATACTTTTTGCTATTTCCTAGATAGATTATATTGCCAAAAG
>CAJBVG010000075.1 GCA_903958995.1 uncultured bacterium
AAATTCTCATATGAGTATGGCACACCTTTCCGAACTAACTTCATGAGAATTCTTGTGGATTCATTTTTTATAGCAAAAAATAAATTACAATCTTTAGAAGTTAGTTCCAACTGGAACAAGACTTTTTATTTGGGGGATAGTGCAGTATTTGATTTATATATAAATTATTCGTTGGGCAATAATGATACTCTTTATTTCAACACTTGGGATTCATTGTATTTATTTATTGGCCCTTGTCCTAGTGGATTCTCAAAACGATTTAAATCTTTAAATTTTAATCAGTTTGGATATGTTAGCTATGGTATAGGTTATTATAATTATTATCATAATACAAAAAACACTAGTTATAGTCCAACTGGTGAACCAATCATAGATAAAATAATACTTTTTTAACCTTTAATATTTTTTAAAATGAAAAATTCAATACTTTTTGTCACCATTTGCATTTCAATTATGTTTAGTTCTTGTGGTGATGATGAAAAATCATCTGGGCCTTCACCAGTAATTAAAGACACCACAGAATATTTTACTTGTAAAATAAATAATGTTGCTTATGTAGATAACTCGAGATTTTCAGATTATTCGAATGGAGCTACTAGAATTATTTCTTCGAATGATGATGAACTATTTCGATTAGATTTTAAAGGAGAAGCTATAGGAGAGTATGTAATTAATTCAACTAGTACAGACAATACGATTGTTTACAATGATATTAATCAAGAACGATACGAATCTGTTTCAGGAAAAATTACCATAACTGAATTCAATAAAACTGAACATATTTTATCTGGAACATTTAGTGGTACTTTAAAGAAAGCAATTGGAAACACTTTAATTACAATTACAGATGGTAAGTTTAATTATGTTCCTCTAACTCAGTTTTAATAAATGATGGATTGGGCTCAGCCTTTTACTGCTAAAAAAGGCCTTTTCTGTACTTTTCAAAAATGGTATAAAACGCTAATTTGTTGATAACATTGTTGTTACAAATCATTGTTTCCGAATCAACGCGTATTATTAAGCAAATGATAATCAATTAGTTATAAAAAACAGTAAAATTTACTACAAAACCGATTGGGGAAAACTTCTTGTCTATGAGCGGGTTACAAATTCTTAAATTGGATTAAACCCTATAAACTCAATTATGAAAAAAATGATTCAACAAGTTCTTGATTTTCCGCAAATGGTTAATCAGCAAATTTTCAAAGGTCGCATCAACGAGGCAGTAGATGCCTTTGATGGACAAAATGGAGTAAGGTCTTATGTAAGCACAATCTATCAATACATTGCGCTTGCAGTTTTCGTGTGGATGGAGTACAATTTATTAATGGCTGCTTACGGGTATTTAACTGGAACAGCTACAGGAATTGAAAAAGCAGGTAGCTTAATAACTATTCTGCTGTTAATTTTATCTGCATTCCCAATTGCACAATTAATTAGAGCAAGAGGAAATTCATTCGATTCTACCCATAAAGGTATGGTTGGATTCGTTTTCAACGATTTTGTTAAAACTAATATTCGTTTGGTTGGAGAAGTCGTTGCAATTATGGGATTATTCTCAGCATTTAATTTTACCTTATCGTTTTTGTTAGATCAAAATTTATTTAATCCAGCTACTTCGGGTGCATCGTTATTGTCACCTATGGCACCATTAGCAACTTTGCCTATGGATTTATTGGCAGGCATTATGACATTTTTAAAATTCGATGGAGTAACAGGTATGATCAATAATGCAATGGCTTATAGAATGGATAACAGCGCAGGTATTGCATATGGTAATTTTGTTTGGGATGTTAGAGACTGGGCATTGGTATTAGGAGCTTATGTAAATGTGATTGTAGGATTAATCATGATGTACATTAGCTTAGCAATATATGGTTATATCTATGGTATTATCTCTAGTTTAATATCATGGATTGCAAACCCAACTTTCCCATTGTCAATGAAAAATAAATAGTAACTATTTATTTTAGACTACCTTATAAAAAAAGTCGCTTGAATTTTCAAGCGACTTTTTTTTATTTAAGAAAAGGATAAAATATTTTATTCCACCGTTACCGACTTCGCTAAATTTCTTGGTTGGTCAACATTGCAACCTCTCATAATAGCAATATGGTATGATAATAATTGAAGAGGAATGGTAGCCAATAATGGTACTAAGCACTCTTCTGTATCAGGAATTTCAATAACATAATCAGCCATCTTACGAACTTCGGTATCACCTTCTGTAACTATCGCAATAATTACACCTTTACGTGCTTTTACTTCTTGAATGTTACTGATGATTTTTTCTAAGATAGTTCCTTTTGTCGCAACAACTACTACCGGCATTTGATCATCGATCAACGCAATAGGTCCGTGTTTCATTTCCGCTGCAGGATATCCTTCAGCATGGATGTACGATATTTCTTTTAATTTTAAAGCACCTTCTAAGGCAACAGGGAAATTATATCCTCTACCTAAGTATAAGAAGTTGTGTGAATCTTTGAAACGCTCGGAGATCTCTTTAATAGCATCATTGCTTTCTAATGCTTTTTCTATTTTCTTTGGAATTTCTTCTAAGGCCGTTAATAATTCAATTAAACGAGTCTTCTTAATCATTCCTTTTTTCTGTCCGATAGACCATGCTAACAATGTTAATATGGTTACTTGAGCAGTAAATGCTTTTGTAGAAGCTACACCAATTTCTGGTCCGGCGTGTGTATAAGCTCCTGCATTAGATGCACGAGGAATTGAAGAACCTACCACATTGCAAATACCAAAGATGGTTGCACCTTTTGATTTTGCTAATTCGATAGCTGCTAATGAATCGGCAGTTTCTCCAGATTGTGAAATGGCAATAACAATATCTTTTTCAGAAATGATTGGATTACGGTATCTAAATTCTGATGCGTATTCTACTTCTACAGGAATGCGTGCAAAATCTTCAATTAAATATTCGGCTACTAAACCAGCATGCCATGATGTACCACAAGCAACAATTAAAATGCGTTCTGCATTTTTAAATTTCTCTTCGTATTCATTCAATCCACTTAATCCAATGAAGCCGTCTTTAGAATTGATACGTCCACGCATACTATCATAAATAGATCGTGGTTGTTCGTAAATTTCTTTTAACATGAAATGTTCGTAACCTCCTTTTTCAATCATTTCTAATTGTAATTCCAACTCGTGGATATAAGGGTCTTGAACAATGTTGTCAATTGTTTTTATCACTAAGCTATCTCTTTTCACAATAGCCATTTCGCTATCGTTCAAGAAAATAACATTTTTAGTATATTCTATAATTGGAGAAGCATCTGATGCGATGAAATATTCGCCTTCGCCAACACCAATTACCATTGGGCTACCTTTACGTGCCGCAATAATTTCTTCTGGATGATCTTCAGAAACAACAACAATAGCATAAGCACCAACTACTTCTTTTAAAGCAATACGCACCGACTCGTCTAATGTTTGTTTTGTTTTTTCTTGAATGTCTTCGATTAAGTGAATTAACACTTCAGTATCGGTATCGCTATTAAAGGTATGACCACGTTTAATCATCTCTTCTTTAATCGATGAGTAGTTTTCAATAATACCGTTATGTATAATGCTTAATTTTCCGTTATTCGAAGTATGTGGATGTGAATTGCGATCACTAGGTTCACCGTGTGTAGCCCAGCGTGTATGACCCATACCAAGTGTAGCACTTGTAGGTTGGTTCGCTACAAAAGCTTCCAAGTCACTCACCTTGCCTTGCTTCTTGTAGATGTGCATGTCTCCATTTAAGAGCGCAACACCCGCACTGTCATATCCTCTGTATTCTAATCGTTGTAATCCTTTAATT
>CAJBVG010000076.1 GCA_903958995.1 uncultured bacterium
GATTTGTGCAATACACCAGTCATCGTATGCATATTCAAGGGTTTTAGAAACAGATGCTCCACTTTTATCTTCGGGTACATACCCTTTGTCGATATAGTATCCTAGTCCGTCGTAGTTGCGATTTCGCGCTGTAGTTACACAAGCATCAAGCGCTGCATTGACATCAAACTTTGCATTGCCTTTCATAATTACATCAGCAATAACCGACACGCTATGATAACCTATCATGCACCAATTTTCATTCGCATAATGCGACCAAACGGGTAACATGTGCTCTGCACTTTGCGAGTAGTGTGCTAACATAGAACTTCCCATGTCGCTATTTCTAGTGGGTTGTGTAATGTTGAATAAAGGATGCAAGGCTCTATAGGTATCCCATAAAGAGAAGGTGGTATAATTGGTGAACTCTTTTGCTGTATGTATATTTTGATCGAGACCTTTGTATTTCCCATCTACATCATTGTATATCGTCGGACTTAAACACGTATGATAAATGGAAGTGTAAAAGTTGACTAAGTCATCTTTATGTAAAGCTTCAATTTGAATTTTATTCAATTCCTTGTTCCATAATTCTTGCCCATCCTTTTTTACTTTTTCGAAATTCCAATGTGGTATTTCAGTTCTTAGATTTAGCAGTGCACCTTCAGTACTAACAGATGATAAAGCTACTTTCATTTTGATATTTTCATTCGACTTCACATCGAAATTAAAGTATGTTCTAATTTGAGTGCCGGCTACTTCAGGGAAGTTTTTGCTTTGATCGAACTTGCCCCAAAAGCCCCTATATACTTGCTTCTTCGCGAAATTTTTTGCTCCGTAATTTTTAAATGGTTTAGAAAAGGCAATGGCAAAATATACTGTACGAGTCCTAGCCCAACCATTGGTTTGGCGGTATCCAGTAATCAATGAATCATTTTCAATTCGCAAATACGTCCAAACATTTTTCGATTCATAATTGTATATACCAGCCATCATATCGAGAATAATATGAGCTTCTTCGTTTTTCGAAAATGTATATTGATGCATACCTACACGTGTTGATGTAGTTAGTTCTGCAAGTAGTTGATCATCGTCTAATTTTACTTTGTAGTAATTAGGTTCTGCAACTTCATTACTATGACTGTATGCCGAGCGGTATCCATATTCAGGATGTTCGGCAGTACCTGGGTTGAGTTGTAATTTACCTTGAGTAGGCATTATTAAAATATCACCTAAATCGGAATGACCTGTTCCACTAAAATGGGTATGACTAAATCCCACAATGGTTTTATCCCCATATTGGTAGCCCGCACAATACTTATAGATGTCGGGATTGTATTTCCCATCCAATTCATATTGCAATGTATCGGTATCCGGACTCAATTGCACCATCCCAAATGGAACTGTAGCCCCGGGGTAAGTATGTCCCATACGAGCAGTACCGATTAATGGGTTTACGTAGGGGAGGAGGTTTTGTTGAGCATAAATTGAAATGGAGTAAATTGTACTTAAGTAGGTGATTAATAGCAGTTTAATTTTCATTTGCGAGATTTCAAATAATATTTCTAACTTGTATTCTTATGCAATTATTTAAATCGAATATAACCAAAAGCTATTTACTAATAGCGTTCCTTATCGTTTTTCTGTCAGCATGTTGTGCTAAAAAACATACAGCAGTCCACAAGCATGTTTTATTGCAAGTTTGTCCAGATGAATGGATTCAAAACAAAATGCCTAACACTGATGCACAATCGGCTAATGAATACTTCATCTATGAAGGCAAACGCAGAGAAATAAAAGAGTTCGACATGGAATGGATAAAAAAGAATTGCTCCATTAAACCTCAAATTGTTCAATAGTTGCTATTGGGCATAATAATTGTTAACAATACGTAAATTAAAAAGCACCCTATAAATTTATATAAATGAAACACTCAACCATTAAGATTAGTATAGCCCTTTTCATGGGTTTTGCAATCTTCTCATCTTCACTTTTTGCTAGTAATCCAAACCAGCAAAATAAAAAAGCTTTTGCTTTACCTAAGAATGTTACTTCAGCAGATTATCAATCGAAAACGATTGTCGTTAAAATTGATCCTGCAAAAAAATCTTCTTTAGGAAAATCGAGCATTGGAATTCCTGCTTTGCAGTCGGTATTTCAAAAAGCTGGAGTAACATCGATTAATACGATGTTTCCAAATTCAAAAATTGCAGCAAATAAAATGCCTGATGGTTCTGAAAGCCCTGATTTATCTACTATCTACAAGATTCAGTATACATCAGATGCATCTATTGTTGATGTGATCAATGAAATACTAAAATCTGCTGATGTTATTTATGCGGAGCCTTCATACATCTATCATACTTCTTATCGTCCGAACGATCCTGATACCGGTGGTACTACAAATTACTACCAACGTATTATCAAAGCTTACGAAGCTTGGAGCGTTTCTAAAGGTGATACCAATGTAGTTATTGGAGTTGTTGATACAGGTGGAGATTTAGATCACCCAGATTTGGCTGCAAATATTAAATACAATTATGCTGATCCAATTGATGGAATTGATAATGATGCTGATGGTTACATCGATAATTTTAAAGGATGGGATTTTGTTGGTCCAGTTTCTTCAGCATTTGTTGGAGATGGCGATCCGAATGTTCAAGCAGGAGGTAACGATCATGGTGTACACGTTGGAGGTGATGCTTCTGCAGTGGCAGACAATGGTGTTGGTATTGCTGGTGTTGGATTTAAATGTAAATTATTATACATCAAATGTACTCCAGATGCGAATGAAAATGCAATTTATACAGGATACGAAGGTATTGCTTATGCAGCAGATCATGGTGCTTCAGTAATTAACTGTTCTTGGGGCGGACAAGGTGGTGGTGCATTAGGACAAGATGTAGTTAACTATGCATTATCTCATAATGCATTAGTAGTTGCTGCAGCTGGCAATGATAATCTTGATAGTTATAACTTTTTCCCTACATCATATAAAGGAGTATTATCAGTTGGTGCAACGGCTTCAACAGATCGTCGTTCTAGTTTTTCAAACTTCGGATATAATGTAGATGTTTCTGCACCAGGTTCAAACATTTATAGTACTGTTTATAATAATTCATACGCTTCATACGATGGAACATCAATGGCTTCGCCAATTGCAGCAGGAGCTTGTGCTTTAATAAAATCACAATTCCCAAATTATAATGCTTTGCAAGTTGGTGAGCAATTACGTGTTTCTTGTGATGATATTTCTTCAAAGAACAGTAGCTCATACAAAGACAAAATGGGTAAAGGTCGTATCAATGTTTATAAGGCAGTGACTTTGGTTTCTCCTTCTATTCGTTCTACTAATTATTCATTAACCGATAATCACAATGGTTCTTATTTACCTGGTGATACCATTACTGTTTCTTTAGAAGTAATTAATTACTTAGCTGCAACTACCAATTTACAAATTGCATTGTCTTCATCTTCTACAAACATTGTAACAATAGGTGCAGCGCAATCGGTAGGAGTATTAGGTACATTACAAAAAGCAAATGCAAACGGATTTAAATTCTACATTAAACCAACAGCAGCTGAAAATGAAACCATTACGTTGAAATTTTCTTATACAGACGGAACTTATGTAGATGCTGAATATGTTTCAGTAGATATTAATATTTCATCATTAAATATTACAGTAAATCAAATCGGAAGTACTGCTACAGGTATTGGTCGTGTTGGTTTCCGTAATGGCGATGCAACTGGTGGTTTAGGTGTTACCTACAAAGGTTCTAGCCTATTATATGAAGCAGCATTTATGGTAGGTGCGAATAGCTCTCAAGTTTCAAATAACGCTCGTTCAGATGGTGCTACTCCAGATGAACATTTCGTTTCGACTCAAAGAGTTCATATGAATTCAGCAGCAGGTGTTGCTCATTATTCTGCAGGTGAATTTACCGACGGCTCTGCAACAACTCCAATTGGAATTACTGCAAAACATAGAGAGTTAGCTTGGGCTTCAGCTCCAGATGATAAATATTTTATTGTTGAATACAAAGTGAAAGCTAGTTCTACAACTCCTGCATACATTGGTATGTTCTACGATTGGGATATTGCTTCTGCAGCAAATAATCAAATTTTCTGGGACAGTACTTTACGCATGGGATACGCAATGAGTTTAGTTTCAACAGACCCATTAGCCGCTGTTAAAATATTATCTACAAATGCAGCTCCTTTTTATTACGGACAATCACATTCAGTTGCTGGTGATCCTCAAGAAGGTGGATATACTACTGCAGAAAAATACATGACTATGTCTAGCGGTGTAGTAAATAAAGAATATGGTAACAACGGAGTTGGTATCGATGTGATGTACTCAATTGGTGCTGGTCCGTATACTCTAAATTCAACGACAGAATCTATTTTAGCCGTAGCTGTAATTGCAGGCGATAACTTAGCAGACTTACAAGCAAGCGCAGCAGCAGCACAAGCGAAATACGATAATTTTGTAACTACATTAGGTGTTAACGAAACCATTGCAAATCAAAGAGCATTCGTTTATCCTAACCCTGCACAAGATAATGTGAGTATTGTTATTCCAACAGAAGCAACTAATGCAACAGTTAATATCATGGATGCATTAGGTAGAGTAGTGTTCTCGGAAAAATTCTCTGGATTAAATGATACGTTCCAATTAAATAATTTGAAATTAGTAAACGGTGTTTACACTGTTGTAGTGAAAACTACTGCTGGTGAATTCGTGAATAAATTGATAATCGAATAATCGAAACGACGAAATTGCGAACTGACGAAATAACGGTTAGTTCGCAAATTCGTTAGTTCGCAAGTTCGATTAACCAAGATTAAAACAAGTCCTACATCTAGGCTCGTAGCTCTCTTTCTCTCCAAGTAAAACTTGGCTATCATTAGAAACTTTTCTGTACGAATGACTAGCTGAATTGCCACACTGAACACATACGGCTTGTACCTTAGTTACATACTCTGCAACTGCCATTAAACTAGGCATTGGACCAAAGGGTTGCCCAAGATAATCCATATCTAATCCTGCAACAATAACTCGAATACCCTTTGATGCTAATTTCACACATACCGATGGTAACTCATCATCAAAAAACTGTGCTTCATCAATTCCAACTACTTGTACATTATTGGATAAAAGTAAAATTGATTCCGAACTCGTAACTGGAGTGGATTGAATTGAATTTAAATCGTGAGAAACAATTGCCTTATCATCATAACGTGTGTCCATAGCTGGCTTGAATATTTCGCAAGTTAGCTTCGCATATTCTGCACGCCTTAATCTACGAATCAACTCTTCGGTTTTACCCGAAAACATCGAACCACAAATTACTTCTATGCTTCCTCTCGTTAATTGTTTACGCTGAAATGGTTCGTTAAATAATGTCATGTTGCCAATTGTAGCCGTGAAAATACAAAATTTATCCAACTGAAAATGTATATTTACAGCATTGAAATTTAAAATGGACAAACAAATTTATATTGATAAAATCGCCTTAATTAGCGAGGAATTACAATTATTATCAAGTAATTGGATTAGAAACGATTATAAAATGGATCCGGTAGAGGTGGAAACCTATTTGTCTAACCTGCGTTATTTGGCTGAACAAGCTGCATTCTTACGTCAAGTTTTAGAAGATCAAAAACCTTCGGAATCTGAAAATGCTCATGTTCACATGTCGAGTATTCCAGTTCGTAAAACTGCTGTCCAATTCCCTGTTGAAGACACCGCTCAAGAAATCATCGAAGAGCCAACTATACCTGTTCATACCGAAGAAACAGCAGCAGAAGAATTCGCAAATGAATTAAGTTTACATGAAAAATTATCGAGTCAAATAAAAGAAAGTTCTTTAGCCGATTCGCTTAAAAATTCATTTTTTCATAAAGATTTGAATTTCTCACTAAACGAACGTTTCTTTTTTATCAATGAACTATTCAATACCGATCAAAAAGATTTCGATAAAGTAGTTATCCATTTGGCAACCTTAGATTCTTGGGAAGAGGTAGAGTTTTATTTAAATTCTACTTGCTATATGCCTTATGCATGGGAAGAAAAAGAAGCAGCTAAAAATCAATTCTACGAATTTCTACAAAAGAGATTTTAATTCACCACTTTTTTAGCTCGTTTTAAATCCAAAATATTTAATGGGTTTCCTGGAATCCCTGAAATGTTTTTTGGGATAAGTCGAACCGATTGATCATAAAACAAAATAACCATCGGTGCTTCCTCTAAAACTATTCGTTCCATCTCTTGATACATCTGGAAACGTATAGAATCATTAGCTACATAGAACGAGGCTTCAAATAATTTATCAAATTCAGGTTTGTAGAAATGAGTATAATTTGGTCCGTTCGGAACAAAATTCTTAGAGTAAAATACAGCTAAATAATTTTCACCATCAGGGTAATCTGCAATCCACGAACCTCTGAAAAAATTAACATTGTTTTTAGAAATAAGTTCTCTTAAACTAGAACCTTGATGTACTTCTACCTTTGCTCGTATTCCAACATTCTGCAATTCGCTTTGTACAAACTCTATTAAATCTCGATAGGTTGAAGTAGTATTCAAGGTGATCTCTGGCATATTTTTTCCTTCCGGATAACCAGCTTCTGCTAATAGTTTCTTTGCTTTCTCGGGCTGATAAGAGTATCCTATTACCTTATTTTTATCATATCCTGGCATTCCTTCTGGTAGGAAACCTGCATGCCCTGGTATTCCAATATTGTTTTGTAAATACCGAATCATTTTTCTTCGATCAATCGCGTAGTTTATCGCTTGACGAACTCGTTTATCTTTTAAAGGAGAATTCTTAACGATTGGGAGTGTTGAATCTACAAGCATTCCAAGGTATTCTGTATTTAAATACGGTGCTTTTTTTAAGGTAAATCTGTTTTTATATTTCTCTTTCAGCTCACCATTTTTATACAATACATCATTTCGATAACTACCATCTATTCCTGAAAAGAAATCCAAATCATTTTTCAGAAAAGCTAGAAACGCAGTTTGTTTATCACTTATGAAACTAATCTTAATCGCATCTAAATAGGGAAGAGCTTGGTTGTTCTGTTTTTCAAAATAATGTTCATTTTTTAGGAAGGCCATTACTTCACCTTCTTTCCAATATTTAAATTGAAAAGGCCCGGTACCTACCGGGTGATTGCGAAATTCTTTACCATAAAATTCACAAACTTCTTTTGGTACTACCGAACAATATTGAATACTCATTAACGACGGAAAGGCAGGGAACGGCTTTTGTAAATTCACTACAAATGTAGTGTCGTTGAGTGCTACAAACGGTTGAGTGGTATCAATCTTATCATTGAAAATCCACGCTCCAGCAGAGGCCACTTTAGGGTCAACTATTCTGTGAAAAGAATACACAAAGTCGGATGCTGTAACTTTTCTTCCTTTACCACCTATGAATAATTCGTTATCGTGGAAATACACATCATCTCTTAAGTGAAAGGTGTATGTTAAGCCATTATTTGATTGCGCCCAGGTTTTTGCGATAGATGGTTTTACTTGCAAATTAGTATCAAGCTGTGTTAGTCCATTGAATAGAGCATTTACACACCAAATATTCATCTGATTCCTAGCAAATGCAGGGTCGAGGGATGTAACGCCCACATCCATGTTTAAACGAAATACTACGCGTTGATCTTCCTTTGATTTTGTGCAGGAAATAATACTTGCGATAAAAATGGTGAATAAGATTTTCGGTAGGCTTCTCATAATTTGTTACTTTCGCAATGTAAAAGTTTATCATGAGTTATAAAAGTGTAAATTCTCTATCTGAATTAATATCCATAGCAGAACAACAAGATGCAAACCTCGCAGAGTCGTGGTTTGAACGTGTAGAACTTATTAAGCATAAAGTAAAATTTGTGAAAAATCGCCCACGTATACTTTGTCTAGAATCTATCGATCCTATCGTTGTAGCTGGAAAATGGATTCCAGAGCTTATTGATAATGCAGGAGGAGAACATCTTTTAGTAAATTCCACAGAACCACCTACTACCATTACATTTAACGAACTTTTAGCTTCTGATCCAGATGGAATTATTATCGCCATTAATGGAAATTCCAAAGAACTTACTCGTACTCAATTAGAAATGTTTATCCATTCAGACGATTGGAAACAATTAAAAGCCGTACAAAAAGGACATGTTTTTGTAGCCGATGGAGATAAGTACTTCTATACTCCAGGAGAAGGATTAATTGAAACTGCCGAGATGATTGCCGAAATTCTACAGGTGAATCAATTCTTTTATGGCATGGAAGGTCAGTATTGGGAGCAAATGCCCGTAATACTATAAATCATTCGTTTTCAAGGATTAAGCTTTTTGATATTTGCCTAAATTATGCGAAAAAGATTCGTATTTTAGCAAATCTATGAAAATGTAAAAAAATGCCTTTTTGTGAGCATTTAACAACATTTTTATGTTTTTTTTGAGATTTAGACCATGGGAAAAATTATTGCATTAGCAAATCAAAAAGGTGGAGTTGGTAAAACAACCTCTTCAATTAACTTGGCTGCTAGTTTGGCTGTATTAGAATTTAAGACCTTGCTAGTGGATGCAGATCCTCAAGCAAATGCTACTTCGGGGATTGGGTACGACCCACGTGAAATTAAATCGAGCATTTACGAGTGTATCATCAATGGGATTGATCCTAAAGAAGCGATACTTCAAACGAATACTCCTAATTTGGATTTAATTCCTGCACATATTGACTTAGTAGGTGCTGAAATTGAGATGATCAACTTAACAGATCGAGAACATAAAATGAAAGAAGTGTTCGCGAAAATTAAAGATCAATATGATTTTATCATCATCGATTGTTCGCCTTCATTAGGATTAATCACGATCAACTCCTTAACTGCAGCGGATTCTGTTATTATCCCAGTGCAATGTGAATACTTTGCGTTAGAAGGATTAGGGAAATTATTAAACACCATAAAAATTGTACAAGCAAGATTAAATCCAGATTTACAAATCGAAGGGATTTTATTAACCATGTACGATGTTCGTTTACGTTTATCAAACCAAGTAGTGGAAGAAGTAAAAACACATTTCCAAGATTTAGTTTTTAATACCATCATACAACGAAATACAAGATTGAGTGAGGCTCCAAGTTTCGGAGTATCGGTTATTATGCATGATGCAACCAGTAAAGGAGCTATCAATTATTTAAATTTAGCCAAAGAGATTTTGGTGAAGAACGGATTAGCGAAAGAAGAAATTAAATTAGATTCAAACAATGAGTAGTGCTGTAAAAAGAAACGCCTTAGGGAAAGGATTAGGAGCTTTATTAAGTGATAAAGATCAAGTAGCAAATGCAGATTCCGCTATCGGAACCACAGCTAATGCTCAGCCCGCAGTAAATTCTATTGCAGCTATTCCATTAAATCAAATAGAAGCTAACCCTTTTCAACCTAGAGATCAGTTTGAAGAAGAAGCTTTAAACGAATTAGCAGAGTCGATAAAATTACAAGGGATTATTCAACCCCTTACTGTTCGTCGATTATCAGCAAAATCATACCAATTAATTTCTGGTGAACGTAGACTTCGTGCTAGTAAAATAGCAGGATTGACAGAAGTTCCTGCATACATCAGAACGGCCAACGATCAAGAAATGATCGAGATGGCTTTAATTGAAAACATTCAACGTGAAAATTTAAATGCAATGGAAGTTGCCTTTAGTTTCCAACGTATGATTGATGAGTGTAATTTAAAGCAAGATGAATTAGGTGAACGTGTAGGGAAAAATAGAACAACAGTTACCAACTACTTACGTTTATTGAAATTACCACCAATGATTCAAGCAGCCATTCGCGATCAACAGATTTCAATGGGTCATGCTAGAGCAATGGTAAGTATGGAAAATATCGACCAACAGTTGTATGTGTTTAAAGAAATTTTAACCAAAGATTTGTCGGTTCGTAAAGTAGAAGACCTCGTTCGTTCAATGCTTACTCCTAAAAAAGAAGGCAAAGAAAAAGTGAGCAACACTGGTAAATTCCTAACGAATAATTTCGAATATCAAAAAATACAAGACGACTTAAGTTCTAAATTCGGCAATAAAGTATTGATTAAAGCAGATGATAAAGGCAAGGGAAATATTAATATTCCGTTCCTTTCAACAGATGATTTAAATCGAATTTTAGAAATGTTGGATTGGTAAATTTTCGTAATGAAAACAGTTATCCTAGCTTGTTTGATGTTTTTGCAAATCACAGCATTTGCACAAAATTCTTCATCAAGTGTATTGAAAGCACCTGTTCATTCAGCTTCTAAAGCTTCTAATATGTCGGCGATGTTGCCAGGCCTTGGTCAGGTATACAATAAACAAGCATGGAAAGTTCCCATTATTTATGCTGGAGCAGGGGCATTAATTTATTCAATGTCATGGAACAACCAATACTATCAAAAATATTTAACAGCATATAAGTTAGATTCAGATACTTCTTCTGCGACAAACAGTGAATTCAATGGTTTGTATTCTGTAGAAAATTTAATCGTACTAAAAGATTATTACCGTAGAAATAGAGATTTCTCTGCTATTGGTTTAGTATTGCTCTACACAGCGAATGTTATTGATGCCTATGTGTACGGTCAATTCTTTAATTTTGATGTGAGTGATGATCTAAGCATGCAACTTAAGCCATATGTAGTTCCCAATATAACGAATTATCATACTGGTGCCTGGACCACTACGACTGGACTAAGTCTTCAAGTAAAATTTAAATAAGATGAACATCGCGCTAATTGGTTACGGAAAGATGGGTAAGGAGATTGAGAAAATCGCCATCGAAAAAGGACATCAAATCGTTTTGAAAATTACTCGTGAAAATACGGATGAACTTACGGTTGAAAATCTTAAAAATGCTGATGTAGCTATTGAGTTTTCTACACCTCATACTGTAGTTGATAATATTAAATTATGTGCATTGGCGGGTACTCCAGTTGTTGTTGGTACTACAGCATGGTACAATCAATTTGAAGAAGTAAACAATTTAATTGCTGAACATAATGCTGCATTATTTTACGCAACAAATTTCAGTATCGGTGTGAATTTATTTTTCAAAATCAATGAGATGGCGGCAAGCTTAATGAAAGATTTTGATTTTGAAGTGAGCATGGATGAAATTCACCATACACACAAATTAGATGCTCCAAGTGGTACAGCCATTACAACTGCAGAACGCATTATGGCAAATTATCCAGCAAAAAACACATGGGCAAACAAAATTGTTACAGATACAACAGTAGATAGGGATACTAAAAAAAATGCCTCTGAGTTAATGATACGTTCGGTTCGCAAGGATGAAGTTCCTGGAACCCATACGGTGTATTACGATTCGGATGTAGATACTATTGAAATTTCGCATATTGCACATAGCAGAAAAGGCTTTGCAAAAGGAGCTGTGAGTGCTGCCGAATGGATTATTGCTAAAAAAGGAATATTTAACATGAACGATTTATTAGCGTTCAACAAATAATA
>CAJBVG010000077.1 GCA_903958995.1 uncultured bacterium
AAAACTTTACCAAAAAAAAATGGGCAAGTAGAACTTCCTACTTACCCATTTAATAAACTAAAATTCAACGTTATTCTTTCACTATTTTATTAAAACTATCTACGCCATTGATACTAGTTTTCACTGTATAAAAACCACTTGGCAATTCGTTAATATTAATCTTTACTTCATTTGCATTAACATCTTGTGTAAATACTACTTGACCCAATGAATTGTAAATAACAATGTTTTGGATGTCTTTTTCAGTAGTAATGTTCAATGTTCCGTTGCTAGGGTTAGGATAAATTCCAACCTTCTCTGCTTTTGTAGATCCAACACCTACTAAAGCTTTTTTGCTAAACATCACGTTATCGATAAATGCTATAGAAGCACCAGCTGGTGTACTAGAAAATATTAATTGTGCGATGTTTGATTTCGTTGTAAGACCAGTCATGCTAGAAATTGGAACAGCTACGTGATTCCATCCACTTAAGGTAGGTGTAATCGTAGTTTCGTGTTCTACATCATTTCCACCACCAAATGCAGCATCAGCTCCAAAATCTACTAATTTGAATCTGAACGAAGTTGAATTTGGTGTCCATAAATTAAACTCAAATGTATCCATTGAGCTAATGTTAATTTGACTTACCACCGCTTCCACACCAACGAAATCTAAACTTGAGTATTTCTTAACATCATTACCACCAATTTGAATATCGGTAAGCGTTGCTGATGACCAAGATGTTCTCCAAGTATCTATTAGAGTATTGGTATAAGCGTTACTAAACAATGAAATAACATCTGATGATAATTTAGTAGGCGTTGCTGCTGCAACTGTTGGTTCTGTTGCTCCTGCAACATCTTTACTAAATAAAATATTATCTACGTAAACAACTGATGTACCTGCTGGTGAACTAGCAAAAATCAATTGTGCAATATGTGATTTCGTAGTAAGACCTGTCATCGCAGAAAGTGGAACAGAGATGTGATTCCATCCGTTTAAGGTCGGTGTAATTACAGTTTCATGTTCTGTATCATCTCCACCACCAAATGCTCCGTTTGCACCAAAATCTACAATTTTAAATCTAAACGAAGTTGAATTTGGTGACCATAAATCAAATTCAAATAAATCCATACCACTAATATTTATTTGATTATTTACGGTTTCAATTCCTACATAATCTAAGCCTGTGTATTTCTTAGCGTCGTTACCTGCAATTTGTAAATCAATTAATGAAGCTACAGACCATGATGTTCTCCAAGTATCTACTGCAACATTGGTATAGGCATTACTAAACAATGAAATAACATCTGATGATAATTTAGTAGGTGTAGTTGCTGCAACTGTTGGTTCAGCTAGTGCAGTACCTCCAGAAAATGTAATATTATCGAAATATGCAATTACATCAGAACTTCTTCCAGCCAAATTGAAGTCAGGAAAAACAATGATTTGACTAATATTCGTTGAAGATGGCTCACCAATTTTAGAGCTAAAGTCGAACGTTAATTCTTCCCATTGATTGATTAAGGTGTTTGCCACTTTAATTTCACCAGTAGAGGCTAAAGAACCTGTTGCAAACTTGATTCCAACATCGCTAATTACCGATTTGTAAACCATAATCTTTACCGTTGAATTCGATGCTGATAGTGTGAATGTGCCAATACTAGAGCCATTTTGTGACTCACAGCCTGCCCATGGGTTACCTGCTTGCAATGCTGTAAATTTTGCAACCGTACTTGATGTATTTATGCCAGTAGCACTTGGATTGCTCACGAATTCCAATGGAGGATTTGTAACATTCTCGAAAGTTGTCCAAGACCAATTTGCACCATGACCCCCAGTTTCAAAATTAATGGGGTTGTTTTGCGAAAATCCCATACTCGAAATAAGTATGGAAATGCTAAGTGTAATTAATTTTTTCATATAAATAAGTTTGAATTATTAGTGTTTCATATGCAATATAAGATAAATAATACTTGAAGTAAAAAATACCATAAGTGTTTTTGCTAATTTTGATGCCTAATTTGTATTTTGCAGTATGAAAACACCAAGTTCATATTTTTTATCCGATCATACCATTCCATTAAATGATTACTTTGTTTTTGGTTTATCTATCGATTGTGTAGTGTTTGGGTATCATGAAGGTGAAATCAAAGTACTATTGGTACAAAGAGACGTAGAACCATTTAATGGACATTGGGCGCTAATAGGCGATTTAGTAGAGCCTGATAAAAATCTGGAGGAGGCTGCCAATAATGTTTTAGAGAATCTCACCGGCTTAAAAAACATCTATATGAAACAGTTCTTTACCTTTGGAAGTGTAGATAGGCACCCTTTAGGTCGAGTAGTAACTGTGGCTTATTTTTCATTGGTAAATAGTATGAACTATCAACCTATAGCATCATCTTGGGCTAAATCTGCAGAGTGGATTAATATTAATAATTTACCAGAACTTGCTTTTGATCATTATACGATTTTATGCAAGGGTATAGAAACCTTAAAAAATGAAGTCCGCCACAAGCCTACTGGTTTTGAACTACTACCAAAGAAGTTTACCCTGTTGGAATTACAATTATTGTATGAAGCCTTGCTTGGATATAAATTTGATAAATCTAATTTTAGAAAGAAAATTCAGGAAATGAATATTCTAAGACCATTAAATGAGTTCAAATTAAATGTTTCTCATCGTCCGGCAAAATTATTCGAATTCGACGAAAAAAGATATAGAACATTAGAAAAAGAAGGCTTTTCTTTTGAGCTTTAAAACATCACAAAAAAGAAGAATTATATTAATTCTTCTTTTTTGTGAAATACTAGTTTTGGAGTTCGGTCTGCTTTAAAAAGTCCCCAATGTTTTTCGGGTTCCATTGGATCAGATGATCCCTTCCATTGCTCATCAAATGCTTCGAAAAAGAAGGTTAGTATATTATTTTTAGTTGTCCAATCCATTAAATCTTCATAATATATTTTCTGATTCTCTTCATTCACATGTTCTGTATTAATTCCAATTCCATGTGAATTGGTAGCCCAGCCTGCTTCAGTAATTACAACTGGTACATTAGGAAACTGCTTGGCAACGGTTTCATAATTGGCGATGGTGTACTCAACCGCTTCGTGTATGTGTTTATATTCCCAAACCGGATAAGTATGTATGGAAATATAATCGATTACCTCCACCAATGGTTTAAGGTAATTTAACCAAGGAACATAATTTTCACAAAACGTAACGGGCTGTTTTATATTTTTCTTTACTTTTTTGGCAAACGATACCACACGTTCTACTGGTACAAAGTGGTCTGTCCAATCAACACATGCTTCATTGCCCAAAGAAACAGTAAAAATAATTTCTGAATATTGATTTGACCAATCTATTAATCGCTGAATTTTAAGGTCATTACTATTTTTATTTTCTACTAATTGTTTTTCTTCATAAACACCACCACCCCAAGGGCAACCTTGGTTATTCATTTCGGCAACTATATAGGCACCTAGCATTATTTTGAAATCGAGTTTTTCATTTTGAATAACCTTGATCACAGTTAAAGCATGCTCGTCACAATCATACAAGCGAAGGTATTTCCAATCCGATTGTAAGAGTAATAAATCTTCTTTTATTTCTTCGTATGATGGATTAATGCCACCTGGTTGTTGACCATTTCTAAAACCAGAATAACAGATGGCTTTATCAAATGGGAAATTGAATTGCTTAAAAAAATTACTCATTAATATTTAATTTTTTCATGTTTATCCCATAATCCCCAATACGCACCTACATCTCCCTCAGGTCCTACTTTCCACGACTCATCAAATGATGCAAAGTAAAAACTCTCGATTCCATTTGCATTGTACCAATGCTGGCAATCGATAAAATATCGCATGGCATTTTCTTCATTCGCTACAGAGGCCTTAAAAGCACCTCCTTCACTAGGCCAACCGGTTTCAGTAATAATTACTCGCTTACCCTGTCCTGCATGTTTAGCAGATTCGAACATACTCTTCATGTGATCAAAAGAATATTCGATAGGGCAACCTTCCCAATACGGGTAACAGTTTGTTAAAACCACATCACATATTTCGGTAATTCTTGGACGGTGAGAGAACTCGTAATAGGCATCTACATAACCCACTGGAATATGAGGAATTGCTTCTTTAACCCTCTGTATATAGGCTAACAATTGGTCTTCGGTTAAATCTTTTCTATACATCACTTCATTACCTACTGCAGCAACATCAACCAAGCCTTCATTCGCCATAGAAATCAGGCTTTCAATTTCCCGTTCATTCAATTCCATATCATCACCAAGCCATGCCCCTACTAGGGTTTTCATTCCATGTTTTTTTGCCACTCTTGGTACATGTTCATTTCCTTCTATACATGAAAACGAGCGAACCCATTTAGCATAAGGTTTTAAAATTTCAATGCGACGCTCCACTTGAACTTCTGTAATTATTGATCCGGGTTTTTGCCCATCTTCATAAATACTAAAGCAAATGCCATGCATTCCACCCTCAAGTGTTTTGTGCCACAAACTTTTTAAGTCTAATGGAGTAATTTGTTGATAATCGATTTGATTTTCTTCATGTTGCAGATGCGAATAGCTTTCTCTATTTTCTGCTGTAAAAAAATGACCTTGTCTGAATGACATAATATTTAGATTTATTTTTTAAACTTGAATTGTTCGTTTTTGTCCCATAAGCCCCAAGAGCTCCCTAATTTACCTTCTTGAATTACTTTCCATGATTCATCAAATGAACTGAAATGATATAAATCGATATTACTATTTCTTGCCCATTCTTGCGAAACTATAAAATATTTCATTGCATTGATTCTTGAAGGTACAGCATTTTCGATAGTTTCTCCAATACTTGGCCATCCGGTTTCAGTAACAATAATCTTTTTACCCTTACTTACTGTTTTTATAATCTCAAACATATTTGCGAGGTATGATAAAGAGTAATCAATCGAAGCACCTTCCCAAAACGGATAAAAGTTACATAACACTACATCACATGCATCTATAAGTTGGGGCCTTTCAATAAACTGATAATAAGCATCTACATAACCTACTTCAACAGTATTTGGTATTGCTTTTTTAACTCGATTGATGTAACCAATCAATTCCGCTTCAGAAATTTCTCCTCTATGCAATACTTCATTACCTACTGAGGCAATATCCACTAAGCCTCTATTTGATAATTCAATAAGTGCATTTATTTCTTGTTCATTTCTCTCCTTATCCTTACTAATCCAAGCGCCGACAATGGTTTTAATTTCT
>CAJBVG010000078.1 GCA_903958995.1 uncultured bacterium
TCTACTCTACGAGTATCCTGCTTCCTGCGGAAAAGCGCAAGCATTAAACACACATGCAGAACAATTTTCAACCCTTAATTATGCTAGTATTGCTTATACAAAAACAGGCTTAGCACTACGTTACTTAGAGCAATACTTAGGCACAGCGCTCTTTGATTCTACAATGCACATTTACTATAACACTTGGAAATTCAGGCATCCGTACCCAGAAGACATGAAAGCTATTTTTGAAAAAACTACAGGTGAAAATATGTCGTGGTTCTTTGATGAATTAATTAATGCAAGCAAAGATCCTGAATTTAAATTAAAGTTTGCTAAGAAGAAAAATCAGGAGCTGCAAGTGAAAGTTAAAAACAAATCAGCAGTACCAGGACCAGTATTTGTGAGTACGTATGATAAAAAAGGGAAGGTATTAGAAACCCAAAGAACTGCACCCTTTGTAGAGAGTGCTTACTTATACTTCGACACTAAAGATGTAAAAAAAGTAGTGGTTGACCCCTTGTACATGATTCCTGAAAAAAATCGAAATGATAATACTATTCGATTCAATACACCACTAAAAAAAGTAGAACCCTTACGTTTACAATTGTTAGGTAGTGCTACTCGTCCGGATAAAACGAATTTATTTTTTATGCCAACGATTGGGTATAATAATTCGGACGGTTGGATGCCTGGAATTGCCTTATATAACAATGTGTTCCCCTTTAAAAATGTAGAATGGATTACCGTTCCAATGTATGGATTGAGATCTAAAAGGTTAAATGGAACTGGGGCTATCAATTATTATGCATATCCTGAAAAATTTCAAGAGATAAAAACAAGTTTCCATTTCAGCAGTTTCAGTGCTATGAATTTAGAAAATTTTGCATTAAGTAAATCTATAGAGGTAACCTATCAAAAATATGCATTAGGTTCTACTTTTACATTAAAGCCAAGTTCAGCACGATCTAGAGAGCAACAGAAAATAGCTTATCGCATTATTCATACAAGAGAAAACGTAGTTACTAAGGAGGATAATGGAATTGTCAGATATACCACAACTTCTGTCGATCCACATAATTATTTACAACTTACTTACTTGAAAGAAAATACAGGGGTTTTTAGGCCTTATCAGTTTACCTTTTTGTATGAATATGCTAATACTTTAAACAAACTATTTCCCAATACTGCTAGAACTGTAACTGATTTGCAGCATCATAAATTTTTAGCGGTATACAAACAGAAATTCAATTACAAAGAATCTAAAAAAGGAGTGTCGGTTCGATTATTTGCAGGAACTATTTTTACAAATACAAGCGCAAATGGGCAATCCGATTTCTTTAGCTTGTCCGGGTATAATGATTATACCTATGATCGTGCCTTTTTCAATAGAAACGATTTTAACAGACATCAATTTTACGAGATTGATGGGGCATTTAAATCATATACTTATTCGCCGCCAGTTCGAACTATGTTTGGTGTAAATTTGAAAGCTCCATTTAAAACAAAACTTCCAATCGGACTATTTGCTGATGCTGCATTTTCAAAAATTGATCAAACGCAGACAAACTTTAATTTCGATGTAGATTTTGGTATTTATCTACCAATTATTAGCGACGTAGTTGAAGTATATTTTCCGATTGTCACTAGTCAGCGAGCATATAACCCAGATCAATACAAAGACGTTATTCGATTTATGATTGATTTGCAATCGATAGAGCCGTTTGGTTTGAGGAGACGCTTACAGATTTTTTAGAGTAGAGGGAAATGGGTAGTGGGTAGTGAGAAATTGTTTAATTATCTAATTTCTCACTACCCACTACCCATTACTCACTACTTAGAAACATGTTCTATCATTCCCTCCATTCCTAGCATATTTATCCAAATGCAAAAAAGCCCATAAACATGCCTAAATTTTGGTATTTTTGCGGCACTTATTACAAACACTTATGAACGTACAAGAAGTATTAAACAGACTAGGAATTAAAGATATTAATCAAGGTGCCTCAACCGGTTACACTTGGTTCAATACTACAGGTGATATCATTGAATCGTATTCGCCAGTGGATGGCAAATTAATTGCCAAGGTTACGCAAGGAACGTCTGCTGATTATGAAACCATCATCAATAAAGCACAAAAAGCATTTATCAATTGGAGAATGATGCCAGCACCTAAGCGTGGTGAAATTGTTCGTCAGATGGGTAACGCTTTACGCGATGCGAAAGAAGATTTAGGATACCTTGTTTCTTACGAAATGGGTAAGAGCTACCAAGAAGGTTTAGGAGAAGTACAAGAGATGATCGACATTTGCGATTTCGCTGTTGGTTTATCTCGTCAACTAAACGGTTCTACTTTACACAGTGAACGTCCGAAACACAGAATGTACGATCAATATCACCCACTAGGAA
>CAJBVG010000079.1 GCA_903958995.1 uncultured bacterium
GGTTTAAGCCGATGTATCTCAGGGGTAGAGTACTTCCATGGTAAGGAAGGGGTCAGGGGTTCAATTCCCCTCATTGGCTCTGATAGTAATTAATTATTAATAAACAAAATATAAATCAATCAATAAATAAGTAAAAAAATGGCTAAAGAAAAATTTGACCGAAGTAAACCACACTTAAATATTGGAACTATCGGTCACGTTGACCACGGTAAAACCACATTAACTGCAGCTATTACGAAAGTATTAGCAGATAAAGGTTTATCTGAAGCACGTTCATTCGACTCGATCGATTCAGCTCCTGAAGAAAAAGAGAGAGGTATTACAATTAACACTGCTCACGTTGAGTATTCGACGGCTAACCGTCACTACGCACACGTTGACTGTCCAGGTCACGCCGATTATGTGAAAAACATGGTTACAGGTGCTGCACAAATGGACGGAGCAATTTTAGTAGTTGCTGCAACAGACGGACCAATGCCACAAACTCGTGAGCACATCTTGTTAGCGCGCCAAGTTGGTGTACCAACATTAGTTGTATTCATGAACAAAGTGGATATGGTTGACGATCTAGAATTATTAGACTTAGTAGAAATGGAAATTCGTGAATTATTATCATTCTACGAATTCCCAGGTGATACAATTCCAGTTATCAGAGGTTCAGCTTTAGGTGGTTTGAACGGTGATGCTAAATGGGTTGAAATTATTATGGAATTAATGGATGCTGTTGATAACAACATTCCAATTCCACCACGTTTAACTGAATTACCATTCCTTATGCCAGTTGAAGACGTATTCTCGATCACAGGTCGTGGTACAGTAGCAACAGGTCGTATCGAAAGAGGTGTAATTAACTCAGGTGATGCAGTTGACATCTTAGGTATGGGTGCTGAAAACTTAAAATCTACAGTTACAGGAGTAGAAATGTTCCGTAAAATCTTAGATAGAGGTGAAGCAGGTGATAACGTAGGTTTATTATTACGTGGTGTTGAAAAAACTGATATCCGTCGTGGTATGGTTATTTGCAAACCAGGTTCAGTAACTCCTCACATCGAATTCAAAGCTGAGATTTACGTATTATCGAAAGCAGAAGGTGGACGTCACACTCCATTCTTTAACAAATATCGTCCACAATTCTATTTCCGTACAACAGACGTAACAGGAGAAATCTCGTTAGCAGAAGGTGTAGAAATGGTAATGCCTGGTGATAACGTTACTATCAACGTTAAGTTAATTAACCCGATAGCAATGGAAAAAGGATTACGTTTCGCTATCCGTGAGGGTGGTAGAACAGTTGGTGCTGGTCAGGTAACTGAAATTGTGTTGTAATAACACAATAAAGCATTAAACATATTTAGCTAGTTTTTACAGAAGTAGCCCAGATGCCTACCAAAATAGGCATCGGGGTAACTTCTGTTTTATCGCAAATAAGGGGACCATATTCGAAATGTCGAAACATCGAATTATCGAAATGTCGAAATGTTGAGGGAACTGAAGAAGGGAGAGCTAGTAGTTAAAAAAATTATGAACGGGTGTAGTTCAAGGGTAGAATGTCGGTCTCCAAAACCGCTGATGGGAGTTCGAATCTCTCCACCCGTGCAATACTCCAATTAAGAATAAAAACGATGAATAGGTTAGTAACATATTTAAAAGAGTCGTACAACGAGTTAATGCATAAGGTAACATGGCCTACTTGGTCTGAACTACAAAGCAGTGCTTGGATCGTAATGATTGCAGCTTTAATTATAGCAGTAGTTGTTTATGCTATGGATGCTAGTTCAGGATCAATCATGAAATTGTTTTACAATATTTAATTAACAAATTCAACGCAATTACAATGAGTGAAGAATTGAAGTGGTACGTAGTGAGAGCGATTAGTGGGAAAGAAAAAAAAGTAAAGCAATATTTGGAAGCTGAGATTAATCGCTTAGGCATTAATCATCTTATTCCTCAAATATTGATTCCTACTGAAAAAGTTTTTCAAATACGTAACGGTAAGAAAGTCCAAAAAGAAAGAAATTATCTTCCTGGATATGTATTGATGGAAGCTTCATTAAATGGAGAATTAGAGCACATAATAAAAAATATTACTGGTGTAATTGGTTTCTTAGGTGAAGCTGGTCAAGCAGTACCATTACGTAACTCTGAAGTAAACAGAATTTTAGGTAAAGTAGATGAAATGTCGGAAAGCGGTGTAGCATCTAACTTATCATATTTTGTTGGCGAACCAGTAAAAGTTATGGATGGTCCTTTCAACGGATTTAGTGGTGTTATCGAAGAGGTAAATGAAGAGAAGAAGAAGTTGAAAGTAATGGTGAAAATTTTCGGTAGAAGAACTCCTTTGGAGCTTAACTACATGCAAGTAGAAAAAGAATAAATAGAATTAAAACATTTGAGGTAGAGAGTACCTAGTATTAAAGCTTCCACTTTGTACAATTAACTCAATACTAAAAATAAATAAATAATCATGGCTAAAGAAGTAGGCGCACTTATTAAGTTGCAGA
>CAJBVG010000080.1 GCA_903958995.1 uncultured bacterium
ATAGGCACAACTGGCATTTATAAGTTAGGCTATGAGCAATTGCAAAACTTAGGTATTGCTGTTGATCAAATCAATCCGAAAAATATTAGGGTTTATGGTAATGGTGGAGGAATATTACCAGAAGGAAATTACATCGCAAGATATGACGACTTACAAGAGAACGCAATACAAGTAATAGGTGAAGATGATGGCGCTTTTAATAAAGGCGATTACATTTTGTTTTACGCAAAAGGGCCAAATAACGTCAGCATAGATTACAACAACAAAGTATTACAGAACAACACTAACCCTTACACTACCGAAAGTTTTTATTTTATAACTAGCGATTTAGGTATTGGCAAACGAATGAGTACTCAAGGAAGTAGTACAAACACTCCTACTGTAAACATCAATGATTACAACTATTTCGAGTATTATGAAAAAAGTTTAAACACTGGTGTAAACGCTACGATTAAATCTGGCAGAGAACGTTATGGTGAAGAGTTTAATAATCAAACTTCTTACGATTTCAATTTTAATATTCCAGACATCAATACATCAAAAACTTTAAAAGTTAGAGCTGATTTAATTGGTCGTGTTCAGTACCCTGGTAGTAGTTCTTTTCAAGTAAAATATAATGGGGCTATAGTTAGCACTATTAATTGTTCTGGAGTTGAATTTACTTATGATGAAGCTTACGGTAATATTGTAACAACTGGTTATATGAATTTAAGTCCGACAGAAAATATCGGTCTAAATATTACCTATAACAAACCCGACATTACTGCATTGGGTTACTTAAATTTCATTTGGGTAAATGCCTATCGAAACTTAAAAATGCTTGGAGAACAAATGTCGTTCAGAAGCATCGAAGCTTTTGGAAGTGGCGTTGTTGCACAGTATAATTTTACAGCAAATAATCCAGCATCAACATCAATATTAGATGTTACTGATAAAATCAATCCGAAAATTCAGCAAGTATCAACTAATGGAAATACATTAAGCTATACACTTGACGGAAATGAGATGAAAGAATTCTACGCATTCTCTGGCTCAAATTTTTCTTCGCCACGATTAGTAGGAAAAATTGCAAATCAAAATTTACACGCTTTAGGGCAATATGATTTTATCATTATTACACATCCTGATTTTAAAACCGAAGCGGATCGATTAGCTGAATTCAGATTGGCAAATAATAATTTAAGAACTTTAGTAGTACTACCCAACGATATTTATAATGAATTCGGATCCGGCGCTCAAGATGCATCAGCAATTCGCGATTTCATTAAAATGTTTTATGATCGTGCTGGTAACAATACAAATGAAATGCCTCAATATTTATTGATATTCGGCGATGGCTCGTATGATAATTTAGGAGTTGTAAAATCAAATACTAATTACGTAGTAACTTTCGAAAGTAGAAATTCTACAACACCTTTTGGCTCGTATGTATCCGACGATTACTTTGGATTACTAGATGATCAAGAAGGGGACTGGGATACGAACCCAAGTGCAAGTTATGGTGCTATTGCTTTAGATGTAGCAGTAGGTCGTTTACCAGTACAATCACCTTTGCAAGCACGACAAATGGTTGACAAAATCGTCCATTATAATAACGTTGAAACCTTTGGCGATTGGAGAAATAAATATGTGCTAATTGCCGATGACCAGGATGATAATTTACATTTAAATCATGCCGAAGGACATGCTGCGATAATACGTTCACGTAATAAAGATTTCAATATAGATAAAGTTTATTTAGACTCTTATCAACAAATAAGCACTCCATCTGGAAATCGTTACCCAGAAGTAAATGCTGCATTTAACCAACGCGTAAATAGTGGCGCATTAGTGATAAATTATATAGGGCATGGTGGTGAGAATGGATTAGCACACGAAAAAATATTAAGCATAGAAGATATCAATAGCTGGAAAGGCTTGGATAACATGCCAGTATTACTTACTGCTACATGTTCATTCTCTAGATGGGATGACCCATCTTTCCAATCGGCAGGGGAATTATGCTTATTAAATCCGAACGGTGGAGCAATTGCCATGTTCACTACAACACGAATTGTTTATGCAAATGAAAACAAAACCATCAATGAAGCATTTGTAAAATCTTTATTCGATAGTACTAATGTTGGTGGAACAAACACCTTAGGCGATATCTTTAAAAACAGTAAAAATTACAGAGGTCTAGGCCTTTCCATCAACCAAAGAAATTTCACTTTATTAGGAGATCCTTCACTCCCATTTGCAACTCCGAAATACAAAGTAATTACAGAAAGCATTAATAATAAAGCAATGTCAGCAGTGGATGCAGACACCATAAAAGCATTAAGTACCATTCAAATAAAAGGATACATCGCTGATAAAAACGGCAACTTGTTGAGCAATTACAATGGTGTGGTTTACCCTGCAGTTTATGATAAAAAGAATTCTCAAAAAACATTAGGACAAGACAAAGGTTTATCTGGAAGTAATATTACTTCTTATGAAGTTCAAAAGAATGTTATTTACAAGGGGAAAGCAAGTGTACAAAACGGACGATTCACATTTAACTTTGTAGTACCTCGCGATATTTCTTATAATATAGGATACGGTCGATTAAGTTATTACGCACAATTAGGAAGCGTAGATGCAAATGGCGCGTATGACAGTGTATTAGTTGGTGGTAGTTATAACTCAACATCTACTGATGTACAAGGTCCAGAGATGAGTTTGTATTTGAACGATGAGAATTTTGCATCGGGAGGAATCACGGGAGAGAATCCAATGTTAATTGTAAAAATAAATGATGAGAATGGTGTGAACACTGTTGGGAATGGAATTGGACACAACATCACAGCAACATTAACAACTAACAATGAAGTGCAAAAAATTGATTTAAATGAATACTACGAATCAACTCTTGATAGTTATCAATCTGGAGAAATAAAATACCCATTTGCTAAACTTGCTGCAGGCAAATACACCTTGAGTATTAAAGCATGGGATGTATTTAATAATTCATCTGAGAAAACGACAGAATTTACCGTACTCGATTCGAAAAATTTCAGCATCGATAAAGTATATAATTACCCAAATCCATTTACAACTAGTACTGGATTTCAATTTGAACACAACCGTCCTGGAGATAATTTAACAGTAATGATTCAGGTGTTTAGTGTTTCAGGTCGATTAGTAAAAACTATTCAACAAGAAATTGGCAATGCTGGATCTAGAGTTGCAAACATCCTATGGGATGGTAAAGATGAATATGGAGATAAATTAGCTCGCGGGGTCTACGTTTACAGATTAAAAGCAAAAGCGTCAAATGGAAGCATTGCTGATAAGTATCAAAAACTAGTCATTCTAAATTAATTGGCTTAAAAGAGATTTTTCTATATTTGGGCCTATCTGTCTGTTAAATCATAACTAATTAAGCAATCTACAGGCAATAAATAGATAAAAATGCAGTTATAATAGGCTGTAATTCTGAAATAATATATAAAGATGATTTTGAAGAACGTGAAGATTAAAGGATTAAGTACAGGTATACTATTAAGTACTTTAGGGATATTTTCTATAACGGAGCAAGCAAATGCTCAATTAACTACACAGAATTTAAATGGAAGAGAATCTTCTGTAAATGCTATAACCACTGCTGTGCCTTTCCTATTAATCGGCCCTGATTCTAGAGCTGGAGCAATGGGCGACGGAGGTGTGGCAACAAGTCCTGATGTGTATTCAAGCCACTGGAATTCGGCTAAATATGCTTTTATGGAGAAAAAATATGCTTTTGGTTTAGCTTACACCCCGTGGTTACAAGCACTAGTACCCGATATTAACTTAGCCTATTTAAGTGGTTATTATAAAATCGACAAGAAACAAACAATAGGAGGAAGCTTAAGATTTTTCTCTCTTGGCGATATTACTTTCACAGACATGACAGGTAATGTTACCGGTTCAGGTAACCCAAATGAATTATCAATCGACTTTTCATACAACAGAAAATTATCTGATAAATTTGCCATAGGTACTGCATTTCGTTTTATTAATTCCGATTTAGCACAAGGGCAATTGGCTCAAAACGGACAATCGGTTAAAGCTGGTCGTTCAGTCGCTGTAGATATTTCGGGTTTTTATACTAATCCAGATTTCATCATTAATGGTAAAAAAACAACTATTGCTTATGGATTTGATGCTTCTAATATTGGAGCGAAAATGAATTATACAAATTCATCAGATCGTTACTTTATCCCTACGAACTTAAGAGTAGGTGCTTCAGGAACAATGAAGCTTGATAACTTCAATGAGATTATGGTGTTTGTTGAAGCGAACAAATTATTGGTACCTACGAATCCTATTTATGCAGTAGACAGCACTAACAAAGTTATTTTAGATAGCAACGGAGACCCTGTAATTGTTAAGGGACAAACGACTAACGTTTCTGTACCAAGAGGTATTTTCCAATCATTTAATGATGCACCTGGTGGATTAACAGAAGAGTTTCATGAGATTTATTATTCAGCTGGATTTGAATACTGGTACGATAAACAATTTGCATTACGTGCAGGATATTTCTACGAACATCCTACTAAAGGAAATCGTCAGTACTTCACATTTGGAGCAGGTATCAAGTATAATATTTTCGGATTAGATTTATCTTACTTAGTACCAACGACACAACGTAACCCATTAGAAAATACATTACGTTTCTCGTTGACATTTAATTTTGAAAGTCCAGAAGTAAAAAACTAAAAATATGAAAATCAAAGTAGGTTTTGGTTTCGATGTCCATCAATTAAAAGATGGACATCCTTTTTTTATGGGTAGTGTACAATTAGAACATCACAAAGGAGCCTTTGGGCATTCGGATGCTGATGTACTTATTCACGCTATCTGCGATGCTTTATTAGGTGCTGCAAATTTACGCGACATCGGATTTCATTTTTCAAACACCGACGCACGTTGGAAAGGAATTTCAAGCGTAATATTATTAGAAGAATGCGTAAAAATGCTTCAAGAAAAAAACTATGCTATTGGTAATATTGATTGCATGATTTGTTTAGAAGCACCGAAAATTAACCCGCATATTCCAGCCATGAAAACCATCCTTGCCAAAGCGATGGGAATCTCTGAAGACGACTTGTCAATTAAGGCTACTACTAATGAACAAATGGGATTTATTGGTAGAGAAGAAGGCGTTGTTGCCTACGCTACAGTACTCATAGAGCGAGTTTAGCTTAATAAATGCATGTTTTTTAAAAAAGTTGCATAAATGCAGGTAATTGGTGGCATGACTTAAGTGGTGCCACCAATTATAGATTGCGCTGCCTATTCGCCTCAAAAGTTAACACCGCAGTAGAAATCGACACATTTAATGAATCAATTTTCCCTTGCATTGGGATTTTTATTTGAGCAGTAGATTTGTTCAACCAAAACTCACTTAAGCCTGTAGCTTCAGTCCCCAATATTATGGCTGAAGGCTTTTTGAAATCAATTTCTGTATATAATTTTTCTGCAGTTAATGCTGCAGCAAAGTATTGAATTCCTTTTTCATCAAACCAAACTTTTAATTCCTCATTAGTGGTAACAACAATTGGCACTGTGAAGATGCATCCAACACTTGAACGTATGGCATTAGGATTATAAATGTCCGTTTTAGGATCACAAATAATTACCGCATCAATATTAGCTGCATCTGCAGTTCTTAGAATTGCTCCAAGATTACCAGGTTTTTCTACAGCTTCAAGAGTAATGATAAACGGTGATTCGCTTAAGGATAAAGTTTCTAATGTATAAAAACGAGGAACGAGTAATCCTATAAATCCATCCGAATTTTCTCGGTAAGCAATTTTAGCAAAAACTTCTTTTGTTACTTCGAAATATTGATCTGCAACTAAATCCTCTGCTTGCGCACCAATTGTTGGGCAGAAGTACAATTGTGAAATTTGCATTCCAGCTGAAATTGCTAAACCTAATTCACGAAGCCCTTCAACAACGATTAATTGTTGGGCTCTTCGTTCTGAAGACTTTTCAAAAAGCTTTACTAAATTTTTAACCTTCGGGTTTTGGAGGCTACTGATGACTTCTATCTTCATTTTGCATTTGCATCAGTGTTTATCTGACTAAAATCCACATCACATTTGCAATTCGAGGCACAGCCCGATTGCTTTGTGAATTGATTCCGTATGCTGCGTACTATGAAATAAACAGCCCAAATCAACAATATCCCTACTAGAATGTATTGTATCATGCTCAAAGGTATAATTTTAACCCCAAAAATCCTGCATTCATCGGCTTTTTGTTCTTTAATAACGTATTGGGCTTGTGTTGGTTTTCATTCTAATGTACATTCGTATATTAAATTATTAAAACGATGAATAAGTATAATCATAGAAGTCAGAAAAACAAAGAGTGGGTAGGTTACCTAATTATCTTATTTGGATTGTTATTTCTAGGAAGGTCATTCGACTTCCCATTACCGGAATGGATATTCAGCTGGCCAATGTTTATGGTGGCGCTAGGTATTTCATTAGGTGTTAGCAATCGATTTAAAGATTGGTCGTGGGCAGTTATAACAGGAATTGGTGCAATATTTTTAATTGATAAAATTGCTGGGTATGATGTTCGTTTAACATCGATGATATTCCCTCTATTACTTATTTTTCTAGGTATTCGATTACTTCGTAAGAAGAAACCTAAAACAGTTCATATGTTCGATGAGGAATCTGGCAACTTTACAAATATTGCTGCAGACGAATCTCTTGATGATCGCATAGAAGTGATCGCTATTTTCGGTGGCAATAAAAAAATAATGGTGAGCAAGAATTTTAAAGGAGGAGAAATTGTATCTGTATTCGGAGGCAATGAAATTAACCTTAGCAAATGTGATATCAATGGTAAAGTAAAGATTGAAATTGTTCAAGTTTTTGGTGGAACCAAATTAGTAGTTCCGGCTAACTGGAGAATACAAACAGACATGATTAGCATTTTAGGTGGCATGGACGACAAACGTAATGTTATTGATTTTGACGCCGACGATTCTAAGGTGTTAATAATTGAAGGCGTATCCGTACTAGCAGGTATCGACATTAGAAGTTATTAAATAATGGCGAAAACGCTCTTTTCCTATAGAAAATTCAATGCACTATTTATTGTGTTGTTGTTTAGCTGGATGCTAACACACATTTTAATTGTGCATAATGTATTTCATTTCTCTTGGCTAACATCCATATGGGATAGCGCCATATACAACAGCATTTTAGCAGGTACGTGTGTAATTATCAGTTTAGTGCTTTTGTTTTATAAGCCTGTAGGAAAATCTATTTGGATAAGCATTTCAATGGTGATTGTAATAACTTATATATGGGCTTTAAAAACTCCTTCTTTATTACATTTTGTAAGTATTAGCGAAGAAAACTATTTCGACTTTTTAAAACAATCTTTTTCGGTTCGATTTATTTTCGGATTAATGATTAATACATCTGCGTTGGGTGTGAGTTGGTTTTGGTATGGAATAGAAGAACAAAGGGAACAAGATAAACGCAGACAAAAATTAGAAGACCTTGCCAAAGAAGCTGAGTTGTTAAGTCTGCGACAAAAATTACAACCTCATTTTTTATTTAATAGTTTAAACTCCATTTCTGCTTTAATTGTGGTGAAGCCAGATCAGGCTCGCACTATGATTCATCAATTATCTGATTTTTTACGCAGCACTTTACGTCAAGAAGAAAATATTAAAATAAGTTTAGCGGAAGAACTAAAACAATTAGAGCTTTATTTGGCAATAGAAAAAGTTCGCTTTGGTCACCGTTTAAATACTATTATTGAAAACAATGAAAATGTAGAAGCTGAAGTGCCCTCAATGATTTTACAACCTGTTGTAGAAAATGCGATTAAGTTCGGATTGTATGATACTATAGGTGAAGTTAGCATTCGAATACAAGTTGTTAAAAACAAAAATGTAGTTGAAGTAGAAGTCAGTAATCCATTTGATTCGCAAACACGAACTGCAAATGTTAAGGGTACTGGATTTGGGTTAAATTCTATACAACGAAGATTATATTTACTATACGCAAGAAACGATCTCTTGCAAACTCGAGAAGAAAACGGATTGTTCATCACAAAAATTATTATTCCACAATGAGTACTTGCATCATCATCGACGACGAGCCTTTAGCGCGCTCAATCGTTGTCGAATATTTAATGTCATACCCCGAAATAAAAATACTAGCAGAATGTTCTGATGGTTTCGAGGGGATGAAAGCGATACAACAACTGCAACCCGACATCGTTTTTCTGGATGTTCAAATGCCGAAAATCAATGGCTTTGAATTATTAGAACTAATCGACAATCCTCCTGCAATAATATTTACTACTGCATTTGATGAGTATGCGCTGAAAGCATTCGAAGCAAATGCAATTGATTACCTACTTAAGCCTTTCAATAAAGAACGATTCGACAAATCCATACAAAAATTCAAATCGAATTTAATTCCAAAAATAAATACCGAGCAATTGCAAATGCCTGTAAGTCCAACTGCTCAAAATAGAATTGTGGTAAAAGTAGATGGTAAAATAAAAATCATTCCTACTGTAGACATTCAATATATTGAAGCGAATGGTGATAACGTGAAAATCATGACCAACGAAGGCAGCTTCTCTAAAAACAAAACGATGAGCTTTTTTGAGGAACAACTCTCAGCGAATGATTTTGTAAGAATACATCGTTCCTATTTAGTTAATGTTTCCTTGGTTACTAGAATAGATGCCTACGACAAAGAGTCTCACTTAGCGGTATTGAGTTCTGGGATTCAGTTGCCAGTAAGCAAAAGTGGATATCAGCGATTGAAGGAATTACTTGGCATGTAGATTTTTACTTGCCGCTCTTTCTAAACGATCATTAATTGCTCGGCCAATACCAATAGTTGGGAAATGCTCTGCTACAATTAAATCCATTTCCATCGCATCCATTTTGCGCATGGTAGAAAATAATTTTGCTGCTGCTTCATTTATATTACCATCTGGGGAAAGTAAGAATTGATTTTCTTTTGGCAAATAATCTGCATACGATTTAAATCGAAGAGCGTAGGTATTTTCAGTAAATACATGTTCATCTTTATTCTCTTCGAAAATAATAGGGTGTGTTGTTGCATAATGCCTCTTCATCATGCCGGGGGCAATGATGTTATCTGAAACTAATAAATCTTCAATTTCTTCACCCAATACTTCTTCAATTTCCTCTTTACTGATACCACCCAGTCTTAGTAATCTCACTTTAGGGAATCGCAAATCTACAATAGTTGATTCTACACCGATTTCGCACGAACCACCATCAAGGATATAAGGTATTTTATCACCTAATTGTTCTTGCACATGGAAGGCAGTAGTCGGACTAACGTATTCGGAAGGGTTGGCACTTGGTGCAGCTAATGGGTAATCTAATGCTGCAAGTAATTCCAATGCTCTTTTATGGTTGGGTATACGCAATGCAACACTATCTTGCCCTGCAGAAATAATATCCGGAATCTGTGATGATTTAGGAACTACATAAGTTAATGGGCCAGGAGAAAAATGATCTGCAAGCTTTTGTAATTGTGGTGTAATTACTATGCCCCATTCTTCAAATCTGCTCAACGAATTACTATGAAGAATTAAGGGATTAAATTTAGGGCGATTCTTTACTTCGTAAATCTTTAACACAGCATTGACATCAAAAGCATTCGCCGCTAAACCATAAACGGTTTCCGTAGGTATAGCCACTAGTTCACCTTCGTCTAGTAATACTTTCGCTTTTGTAATTTGATTGCCAATGATTGCCATGAACTAATAAGGATTTGCGATTGCGTTTTTTATATGAGCTAAATGATGGCGACTGTGCCATGAATACAAACCTAATAAGAAATTTATGCTCATGTCTCTTTTGCTTTCTGGATGATGAACAGTGCGCTCCCATTGCTGTGTAGAAAGCGAATTTAACATGGTAACTAATCTTGCATGCACTCCTGTAATAATTAAAAGTGATGGCTGAATATCATCGCTAGTTGCATCGGCTAAGTTCGCCCACGAATTTTCATCGTAAGGTTTTATCGTTGGATGATCTTCTGTTAAAGCTAATTTCACTCTAACTAAACAATTTAAATGACTATCGGCTAAATGATGTACCACTTGTTTAATGTTCCATCCATCCGGGCGATAACATCCAGCCAACTGACTAGTTTGTATACCATTTAAAACTTCTTGTAGTTGAACTGGCAATTCGGATAAAATCTGAATAGCTTCTTTACGAAATGCTTCATCATACGAAGATGGCATTTTGAATTTTCCTACTGGGTATTTTAGTTCTTCCATTTTTGAGTTGTGAATTGTGAGTTGTAAGTTGTGAGTTTAATGAGCTTCGAGCCAATCTTTACCTACTCCTACTTCAACTAAAATAGGAACATTAAGTTTCATAGCTGTTTGCATTTTATCTTTTACCAATGCTTTCATTTCTTCTAATTCTGACTGATGCACTTCAAACACTAATTCGTCATGCACTTGCATGGTCATTTTAGAACGAAGATTGCGAGCATTCATCTCATTAAAAATATTGATCATCGCTACTTTAATCATATCAGCAGCTGATCCTTGTATAGGGGCGTTAATTGCATTTCGTTCTGCAAAACCACGAACGGTAGCATTCGCAGAATTAATATCACGAAGGTATCTTCTTCGCTTCATCAGTGTTTCTACGTAACCATTTGCTTTTGCAAACTCAATGGTATCACTCATGTATTTTTTAATGCCAGGATATTGAGTAAAGTAATTTTCAATAATTTCTTGGGCCTCTTTACGAGGTATTCCTAATCCTTGCGATAATCCAAATGCCGACTGTCCATAGATAATACCAAAGTTTACTGCTTTGGCATTTCTACGTTGAGTAGAGGTTACTTCTTCAATAGTTATTCCATAAACTTTCGCAGCTGTTGCTGTGTGAATATCGAGGCCATTTGAAAAAGCTTCCAACATATTTTTCTCATCCGCCATTTCAGCAATAATACGAAGTTCTATTTGAGAGTAATCTGCACTTAATATTAAATGTTCGTTATCTTTTGCTATAAATGCTTTACGTACTTCTCTACCACGAGCAGTTTTAATAGGGATGTTTTGCAAGTTCGGATTATTAGAACTCAAACGACCCGTAGCTGCCACAGCTTGATTGTACGAAGTATGCACTCGCCCTGTTGAAGGGTTAATCATTTCCGGCAATGCATCAACGTAAGTTGATTTTAATTTTTGCAGGGAACGGAAATCTAAAATGTATTGAACAATATCGTGTTTAGGAGAAAGCGCCGTTAACACATCCTCGCCGGTTTGGTATTGACCAGTTTTTGTTTTCTTTGCTTTAGGGTCTAACTGAAGTTTATCAAATAACACTTCCCCTAATTGTTTCGGTGAAGCGATGTTAAATTTCACACCAGCTTTTTCGTAAATCGTTTCTTCTAAATTACGTATATCGATTTCTAATTCTTTTGAAAATACTTTCAATGTTTCTTCATCGACTTTAACGCCTGTGCGTTCCATATCTGAAAGAACATATACCAATGGAGTTTCTACATTATAAAATAATTCTTCCCCATTATTTTCTTTTAAGATTCCCGAAAGCACCTCTTTTAATTGTAGTGTGATGTCGGCATCTTCTGCAGCATAATCTTTTACTAAGGCAGGCTCAATGTCGCGCATGTTCCCTTGGTTTTTGCCTTTAGCTCCGATTAATGTTGTGATGGATACTGGAGAATAATCTAAATAGGCATTCGCCATAATGTCCATATTATTACGAGCATCAGCATCAACAATATATTGTGCGAGCATGGTATCAAATAATTTTCCTTTTACAGAAATCCCATAAGATGCTAACACCGTTATATCGTATTTGATATTTTGTCCAATTTTTTCGATGTTCGGATTTTCGAGAACAGCTTTGAACTTACTAGCAATTTCTACTGCTTTGCCCTTATCTGCTGGCACTGGAACGTAGTAGGCTTCCGTAGTTTTAATAGCGAATGACATCCCTACTAATTCTGCAGTGTTTGCATCGGTTGATGTAGTTTCTGTATCAAAACAAATAGCATTTGCATTGCTAAGATTCTCAATTAGATTGTTGATGTCGGCATCCGATTCTACAAAATGATAATTGTGTGGAACTTCATTAATTGTCTTGTAAACACGAATTGATTCTTCTTCGGTTGGCAATGCATCTCTTTTTGATGGCAATACTTGTTGACCGAATAAATCCATTTGAGCATTACTATTTGCTGCTGCATTTTGTGATGCCTGTGCAATAGTAAATTCTTCACCAAAAACTCTTCTTCCTAATGTTCTAAATTCTAACTCTGCAAATAAAGGCTCTAGCAACTCTCTACTCGGAGGATCTAAGTGATATTGTTTCTCATCAAACTGAACAGGCACATTCAAAATAATTGTTGCTAGCTTTTTAGAGAGCAGACCTTGCTCTGCAAAATTCTCAACATTTTCTTTTTGCTTGCCCTTAAGTTCGTGTGAGTTTGCAATAATATTTTCCATCGAACCATATCTGCGAATAAGTTCTTTCGCGGTTTTCTCGCCAATACCTGGGATACCCGGGATATTATCAACTGCATCACCCCATAATCCTAAAATATCGATAACTTGATGTATGTGTTCAATTTCCCATTTCTTTAGTACTTCTGGCACACCCATAATTTCAATATCATTGCCCATACGAGCAGGCTTATAGATAAAGATGTGTTCAGACACTAGTTGTGCGAAGTCTTTATCGGGAGTCATACAATATACATCGAAGCCTTCTTTCTCTGCTTGTTTAGCAAGAGTTCCAATGATATCATCTGCTTCATATCCATCCATTGTGATTACAGGAATGTTAAATCCTTCTATCAATTGAAATACATATGGAATCGCTAATGATAAATCTTCGGGCATCGCTTCACGATGAGCTTTGTATTCTACATAATCGGTATGGCGTTCTGTAGGCGCTGCTGTATCAAAAACCACAGCAATATGTGAAGGGCTCTCTCTACGGATTAATTCTAATAAGGTATTTGCAAAGCCAAACACAGCAGAAGTGTTTAAACCGTTTGTGGTAAATCGAGGAGATTTACTTAATGCGAAATGTGCCCTGTAAATTAAGGCCATCCCATCTAATAAATATAACTTCTTGCTCATAATATGCTTTGTTCAAATATAGAAAATTTAGTCGATGCCTTTCCCCTATCCTATTAAATTTTATATCTTTAATCTATGGGAAAATTATCAGAAGAATTTAATGCCTATCGTTCTAAAATGAACGAACGCATTGCGGAAGAAAAGAATTTAAACATCAATCGTTTTTTCAATTTAGATACCACAAGTTATGCCGAAGGGGCTCTGAATGTTAAAACCAAAGAAATGCTAGGTTTAGTTGCCTCTATGGTTCTGCGTTGTGATGATTGCATAAAATACCATTTGGGGAAATGCAAAGAAGAGGGATTAACTAACGAAGAAGTTTGGGAAGTATTCATGATTGCCAATTTAGTAGGTGGCTCTATAGTGATACCACATTTTAGAAGAGCAGTGGAATATTGGGATGAATTAAATGCATAATAAATGGCCAAAGAATTAACAAGATGTGCTTGGTGTTTAAGCGACCCTATCTATATTAAATACCATGATGAAGAATGGGGAAAAGAAACCCATGACGATAAAGTATTATTTGAATTTCTAATACTTGAATCTGCGCAAGCAGGATTAAGTTGGATAACGGTTTTACGTAAGCGAGCTGGGTACAAAAAAGCCTTTGCTAATTTCGATGCAAAGAAAATTGCCAAGTTCGATGATGCTAAAGTGGAAGAATTGATGGTGTTTGATGGAATCATTAAAAATCGTTTAAAAATCAAATCAGCTATTTCGAATGCTCAGCTATTCTTAGCTATTCAAAAGGAATATGGTTCATTCGATGCTTACTTATATTCGTTCATGCCGAAAGGTAAACCAATTATTAATAAGCGAAAAAGTTTATCGGAAGTGCCTGCAACTTCAAAAGAGTCGGATGCGATTAGTAAGGATTTAAAGAAGAGAGGATTTAAATTTTTCGGGTCAACCATTTGCTATGCTCATATGCAAGCAACTGGAATGGTAAACGACCATATTGTTGGATGTTGCGCGTATTGATTATAGTTCTTCCGAAGGATTCCAAAATATTTTTTTAAAATCTACGATTCGATCATCAACAACTTCAATGCCTTCTGATTTTAATAATTCCTCCATCAAGTTTGGTGAAGGGAAATGATGCTTGCCGGTAAGGTCGCCATTCCTATTAACCACTCGATGTGCTGGAACTGGCAGCGCTTGACTGTGCGATGCATTCATTGCCCAGCCAACCATTCTAGAGGATCCTTTCATTCCGACGTATTCAGCAATTGCACCGTATGATGTTGCTCTGCCATAAGGGATCAACCTTACTACAGAAAACACTTTATCGAAAAAAGAATCGTCGGCTTTCATTAAAATTGAAACTGAATGTAATTTATATTTTTCCCTTTATCACGATATATTTTCTCATATGTTGTTTGAATAGAAAGCACATCATCTAACCATTCTTCTTTATATAAATCTGCAGTATGCTTAATTAATTTTAAATTCAATTCGGCAATTTTTTCTAAGGTATAAGCGTAGAGTCCATCATTATCTGTTTTTAGATGAACAATGCCATTGGGCGACAATACTTTTTTATACATCGTTAAAAATCGATCTGACGTTAAGCGTTTCCTTTCTCTGCTAATTTGGGGTTGAGGATCGGGGAAGGTAATCCAAATTTCATCTACTTCATTCTCCGAAAAATGCTCTTCCAATTGTTCTATTTCAATACGAAGAAAAGCCATATTAGAAATATGCTCTTCCATGCCCGTTTTCGCACCACGCCAAATTCGAGCCCCTTTAATGTCGATGCCAATAAAATTCTTTTTTGGGAAGTACTTTGCAAGGCTTACTGTGTATTCACCCCTACCACATCCTAACTCTAATACTATCGGTTGATTATTTTTAAAATAATTTTTATTCCAATTTCCTTTATGCACTGGATTTAGCTGAAATACATTAGTAAAGGTTTCTAATTCAGCAAATCGCTTTAATTTATCTTTTCCCAAGGGTATATATTTTGAACAAAGATAGAAATTCCGGAAGATAAATGTATTTTTGAACTATGGAAAAATCATCGAAAATATACATCGCTGGTCACCGCGGAATGGTAGGGTCTGCTATTCATCGTAAATTAATTAGCGAAGGTTATACCAATATCATTACAAGAACTTCTAAAGAATTAGATTTAAGAAACCAAGTTCTTGTCGATGCATTTTTCCAGACAGAACAACCAGAGTATGTATTTTTAGCTGCTGCAAAAGTGGGTGGTATTATGGCAAATAATACATATCGAGCAGATTTCTTATATGAAAATTTACAACTGCAGAATAATGTTATACATGCTGCTTATGTGAATAAAGTAAAGAAGCTAATGTTCTTAGGCTCGAGTTGCATCTACCCAAAATTAGCTCCACAGCCGCTTAAAGAAGAATACTTACTAACTGGCACATTAGAGCCAACGAACGAACCTTATGCCATTGCAAAAATTGCAGGTATAAAAATGTGCGAGGCTTACCGTGCGCAATATGGATGCAATTTCATTTCTGTAATGCCAACCAATTTATACGGCATCAACGATAATTATCACCCGGAAAACTCTCATGTTCTTCCAGCATTAATTCGTCGCTTCCACGAAGCAAAAGTGAACAATGCAGATCATGTTGAAATATGGGGTACAGGATCACCACTTCGTGAATTCATGTACTCTGATGATTTAGCAGATGCTTGTTATTTCTTGATGATGAATTACAATGAACCTGATTTCATTAACATCGGCACCGGTCACGATTTAAGCATTAAAGACTTGGCTGACTTAATAAAACATGTATTAGGTTATGAAGGTGCGATTACATTCGACACTTCTAAACCAGATGGCACACCAAGAAAATTAATGGATGTAAGTAAGCTTCATTCTTTAGGTTGGAAACATAGAGTAGAACTTGCAGAAGGAATTGAGATGGCGTATGAAGACTTTCTTAAAAAATTCTAAATTTTAAATTCTAAATTGAATGTAGATTTCAATTTAGAATTTTTATAACAAAAAAAGCCAGGTGCAATGACCTAGCTTTCTAAAATCTAATATCTGAATTCTAAATACTATCTTCCTGGAAAAATAGGTTTGCGTTTTTCTACGAAAGCAGTAGTGCCTTCTTTAAAATCTTCAGTACCGAAACAATTTCCAAATTCTTGAATTTCAACTTCAAAACCATTAACACCATCGGTAAACCCTGCATTTACAGAGCGAATAGCATGGCTAATGGCAACAGAAGATTTCGTATGTATTTTCGCAATAATTTCTTCGCATTTCGCGATTAAACCTTCAAGTGTTGTTACGTGGTTCACAAGACCTATACGATGTGCCTCAGTAGCGTTAATCATATCAGCAGTCATAATCATTTCCATGGCTCTGCCTTTGCCTACAAGCTGCGCTAAACGTTGAGTACCACCGTAACCTGGTATAACTCCCAAGCCAACTTCAGGTAATCCCATTTTAGCATTATCACTAGCCACACGAATATGACAACTCATTGCTAATTCTAATCCGCCACCTAATGCAAAACCATTTATGGCTGCAATTACGGGTACTGGTGAATTTTCAATTAAGTTAAAAACAGATTCTTGTCCAATTGCACTTAACTCCTTACCCTCTTCTATTGAGAAATTGGCAAACTCTGCAATATCTGCACCTGCAACAAATGCTTTCTCTCCATCGCCAGTTAATAAAATTGATTTAACATTTACATCTGCAATGCTTTCAACAAATGCATGATGAAGTTCTTCTAAAGTTTGCTTGTTTAGCGCATTTAATTTAGTTGCTCTATTAATGGTAATGTACTGAGTACCATTTTTAGTTTCGCTTAAAATATTTTCGTATACCATTACTCAAAAATTAATTTTTCTAAATCTAGTGTATTAGCAGGGTAATTTATTTTTGCTGAAATTGAACTTAAGATGCAAATTGCAGGCATTCTTCTTCCATCATTAATCATAAATATCTCAGTATCGCCAACTTTCCATTGGTATCCTGTTGATTGATTTTCCTCATCAAGTGCTTTATGTTTTTTCTCTTTGATGATAGGCTTACCGAATTGCTGTGTGAAAGATGCGATAATACTGGCAATGTCTGCGTGTTTCAAATCAAATTGAATTTCACAAAGTTTCCCCTTAAAGAAACGAACATTGCAAAATTGATATTTGAAATTCTTGTAGAACAATGAATCTTTAGAAGTGATATCGCAATTCGTAAATTCAGAACCTGATAATTTTGAATTGCAATTCATCAATCCCTTGGTTGCTGATTCCAACTGCCCCCATTTAAAATCCTTATACCCAGATTTGCTTATTTGCGCATTTGAAATAAATGGCAATAAGAAAACTAAAAAAAGGATTGTTATTTTTTTCATATTAGAAATTACGATGTTCATTTACCCAAGTGGTAATATAATTCACGATATCTATAGTAGGTGTTCCTGGAGGAAATAGTTTCCCCACTCCTTTTTCATTTAGTTCTATCATATCCTCTTCAGGAATAATTCCACCACCCGTTAGTAATACGTCATCCAACTTTTTATCTTTCATCAGTTGAATAATTTTAGGGAACACCGTATTATGGGCGCCACTCAAAATGCTTACACCAATTGCATCAACATCTTCTTGAAGTGCTGTATTAACAATCATTTCGGGAGTTTGACGTAAGCCTGTATAGATAACCTCCATGCCTGCATCGCGCAAGGTTGTTGCAATAATTTTTGCTCCACGATCGTGCCCGTCTAATCCGCATTTTGCTACAAGTACTCGTATTGGTCTTTTCATTATTCTTTGTCTTGAATAAGGTTCATTTTGTAACGTTTGTTTTTTCTGATGTATTTCAACAAACTTTTTTCATTCATATCAGCGAAATAAGTTTCACCTTCAATTTTATTTGTTGATGGAATACAAAAAACATTCGTAAAATATTTGCTTAATGATTTTTTGACTTTAACACTATCGCTGCTTGCTGGAATTGCAAATGGAATAATCTCCATCCCTTTCTTAGTTCTAGCTACTGCGAATCCCGACCAATATTCATTTTCTTTAACAAACAAGAAATAGTTTTTTTGGTACTTAGAGAATACATGTAAGCTATCTAAAAAATCAATAGTTGTTTCTTTCGCATTAAAAATAGTATAGGCATTGGTAGCAATCCATACGCTTACTGTATCTGTTCCGAAAGTGTTTTTATTTATACTTGTGTATTTCCCTCTAAAATTTTCAGGGAATTCTGGCAATGCCTCTCCAGGGTAACGGTTAAATTTAACCGACTGGCATGAAGAAAGTACGATGCCTAATACAAGAGTATAAAATATAGCTTTCATCTATACAACTGAATTAAAATGATTCATTGCTTTTTCTAAACGAGCAATTGCTTTTTCTTTCCCAATTAAAGAAACCATTTCAAATACTGCAGGTCCTGCACCTACACCAGAAATAGCAACTCTGAAAATCTGCATCACCGAACCAGGAGAAACACCCATTGTTTCTGCAGTTTGCTTAAACAAATTCTCAATATTTTCATGACCAAAGTCTGATAGTGACTTTAAATTTTCTGTAAAGGTTTTAATAAAATCAGGAGATTGGTCTTTCCATCTTTTCTTAATAATTTCTTCATCAAAACTTGTAGGTTCTTGGAAAAAATAAAAAGCTAGTGACCAAAATTCATTCGCAAATTGTGCTTTCTCTTTTATTAAAGCACAAACACCTTGCACATAATTGATGTCGGCTGTTATTCCTTTCGAAACTATTTCCATTTGGAAAATAGCAGCTAATTCAGCATCACTTTTTGCACGTAAATATTGTTGGTTGAACCATTTCGTTTTTGCTGCATCGAATTTTGCGCCTGATTTAGAAATGCGTTCTACAGAAAATGCTTCGATAAGTTCGGGCATCGTGAAAATCTCTTGACTTGTTCCAGGATTCCATCCTAATAAAGCAAGCATATTCACAAATGCTTCTGGGAAATACCCTTTTTCGCGATATCCAGAGCTCATCTCTCCAGATGCTGGATCATGCCATTCTAAAGGGAATACAGGGAATCCCAAACGATCACCATCACGCTTACTTAATTTTCCATTTCCATCTGGTTTTAATAATAATGGTAAATGTGCAAACTGTGGCATCACTTCTTCCCATCCTAAATAACGATAAAGTAAAACGTGTAATGGCGCAGAAGGCAACCACTCTTCACCACGAATTACGTGAGTAATTTTCATTAAATAATCATCCACTACATTGGCCAAATGATATGTCGGCATTCCATCCGATTTGAATAACACTTTATCATCCATTTGTGCACTGTGCACTACCACATTTCCACGAATTAAATCCACTACACGAATTTCTTCTTTGCGAGGAATTTTAATTCTGATCACATAAGCATCGCCAGCAGCTAATCTTCTTTCCACTTCATCATGCGGTAAACTCAAAGAGTTTTTCATGTTTTCGCGGGTGATGTAATTGTATTGTGGAGAAGCAACATTAGATGCTTTTAAACGCTCTCGCATTTCATCTAATTCTTCTGGGGTATCAAATGCATAATAGGCATGTCCGGCCTCAATTAATTGCATCGCGTATTGGCGATACATTTCTTTACGTTCCGATTGACGGTATGGAGCATCTGGTCCACCGATGTGAACTCCTTCATCAAATGTTATTCCACACCATGCTAATGCATCAACAATATATTGCTCAGCACCAGGCACATATCTAGTTTGGTCGGTGTCCTCAATCCTTAAAATAAAGTCGCCTCCGTTCTTTTTGGCAAATAAATAATTGTATAGAGCTGTTCTTACTCCACCCATGTGCAAGGGCCCTGTCGGACTAGGGGCAAATCTTACGCGTACTTTTCTTTCCATAGCATCGCAAATATAGGATTTTAAGCTAAATATTGTGGTAATGCGTTTTATTCGTAATTTAACCTTGATGAATATTACGGAAAAGAAAAAACGATGGAAAATAGGTCTTTTAGCCTTTGCAGGTATAATTGGCATATCCTCTTTGGTTTACACGAGTGTATTGGTAAAAAAGCTTCAAAATCAGGAGAAAGAGAAAATACAATTGCGTTTAGAAGCTACTAAGCAATTGGTAAAAGCTACAGATACTACGGATAGCCAATTCATCGTATTCCTATTTGACTACATCATCAATAAAAATAATACTGCACTCATTATAGCAGATTCAAATGATGTTATTTTACAAACTCGTGGATTAGATTCTACTAAAACATTAAATGAAGAAATTGAGCCGGATAAGAATTATGATCCGAATTACTTTGCGTCCCAATTGGAAGAAATGAAATCTCAACACGACCCCATTGAATATGAGGTTTTCCCAGGTGAGAAGCAATATATTTACTACAAAGATTCATCGATATTAACGCAGTTAAAAATATACCCTTATTTACAACTTACCATTATTGCAATATTTTTAATTGCCGCCTACATCGCATTTAACTCAAGTCGGAAATCGGAACAGAACAGGGTATGGGTAGGTATGGCAAAAGAAACTGCACACCAATTGGGTACACCCATTTCTTCGCTTATGGCCTGGATGGAACATCTCAAAGAGAAATACGCAAAAGATGACCAGAGTTCCTTTGATGAAATGGACCATGATATTAAACGATTAGAATTGGTGGCCGATCGTTTTTCTAAAATAGGATCAATGCCTCAATTAAAACCTGAGAATGTGTTACAAGTGGTTGAGCACGGCATCGAATATATTCAGAAAAGAAGTCCGTCGAGAATTATTTACGAGATAAATGGCGATGCTAATATAGAAGCAAAACTAAATCCTTCTCTCTTTGATTGGGTGATAGAAAATCTATGTAAGAATGCTGTAAATGCAATTGGTACCGATGGGAAAATTAGCATTTTTATTCGCCAACATAAGAAGAAAGTATACATTGATTTTACCGATACTGGTGTTGGTATACCGAAGTCGAAATTCGATACGGTGTTTGAGCCTGGCTATACCACACGTAAGCGGGGATGGGGTTTGGGCTTATCGCTAGTTAAAAGAATTATCGAGAATTATCACTTCGGACAAATATTCGTGAAAGAATCAACCTTAGGTAAAGGGACCACGTTTAGAATTGTATTAAATGCATAAGAAACTTTTTTTTGTACTTCTACTATTCGTTTCATTTGTTGCCCAAGCGCAAGAAATAGAACGGAGTATTCATCATCAAGAAGAACAAAAAGCTAAAATGCTATCGAAAGCAAATCAAGCTAGAGATTTTACACTCAACATCCATTACATCGATTTTCATTTCGAAGCGAATCCGGGAAAAAAGTACATCAAAGGATTTATTCGTTATCATTTTATTTCAAAAGAAAATACTTCATCCTTAGTATTCGACCTAGCCAATAATATGCAAGTGGATTCGGTAAAGTATAAAAATGAGTTAATGACTAACACACACACTAACGAACTTTTAACTATTCAGATTAGCTCAATACTTTCATCCGGACAATTAGACTCTATAGATATCTATTATCAAGGCGCGCCAGAACAAACTGGTTTTGGAGCATTCAGTATTGGAACCCATTCGGGAGCACCTGTATTATGGACACTCTCCGAGCCATACGGCGATAAGCAATGGTGGCCATGCCAGTCGAATTTAATTGATAAAATTGACAGTGTTTCCATCACTGTTAAAACTCCGAAGCCTTATAAAGTTGGTAGTAATGGATTGCTGGTTCGCACCGATTCGGTAGATACTTCTTACCTCTATACTTGGAAACATAGACATCCGATAGCTAGTTATTTAATTGCCATTGGCATTAGTAATTATTCGGTTATTGATGATACGGTGATGTTGCGACAAGGGGAAATGTCGTTCTTGAATTATGTTTATCCAGAACAATTAGAGGTTGCTAGAACACAAGTCCTCGAAACTAAAAGCATTTTGCGTTTCTATGAAAGTAAATTTGGCAACTACCCTTTCTTTAATGAAAAATACGGACACCTGCAATGTAATATAGGTGGAGGCATGGAGCATCAAACGATGAGTTTCATGGGGAATTTTAACCGAGGTTTAATTGCTCATGAGTTGGCGCATCAATGGTTTGGTGACAAAGTTACATGCGCCAATTGGAAAGACATTTGGTTAAATGAAGGGTTTGCAACATACTTAGCTGGGCTCATAAACGACTTCGGCGTGAATGATGCCGCTTGGGAAGTATTCAAATTGCAATCATTAAGCGATGCATTTCAAGCTACTAGTGGATCTGTTTATGTTGATGATACAACAAGTGTAAGCAGAGTGTTTGATTATCGACTAACCTATGTAAAGGCTTCCTATTTATTGCACATGTTGCGTTGGAAAATGGGTGATGATTTATTTTTTACGGCTTGCCGGAATTATTTAAATGATCCAGAACTCGCCTACTCTTTTTCAAATACTGCGTTATTCAAAAAACATCTTGAAAATTCTTATGGAGCATCGTTAACTGAATATTTTAACGACTGGTTTTATGGAGAAGGTTATCCGAAATATGAAATTCAATGGAAGCAAAACCGGGATTTCAGTATTGATGTTACGTTGAATCAAACTACTACACATCCAAGCGTAAACTTCTTTGAGATGCCTGTTCCTATTCAGTTTGGCAATGATAGTAAAGATTCAATAGTTACACTGAATAACTCTTCTAATGGAGAAACATTTCATATCCCATTCCCCTATAAAGTAACAAGTGGAATTGCTGATCCACAGAAATGGCTCATTGCAGAATACCGAATTTCCAACCAGAATGAGTTTAATAATTTCGACAAATTAATCATTAGTCAGTATCCGAATCCAAGCAATGGAATTATCAATTTCAATTTCAACAA
>CAJBVG010000081.1 GCA_903958995.1 uncultured bacterium
ACCTACCAATGGTTACCGCGATGAATCTTCTTACAAATTCCCTTCAGGAGCAATCTTGAATAAAGATATCAGTAAAGTTTACGATATCGATTTACGTAAAGATGAAGAAGTTCAAGAGTTCGTAACCAACTCGTGGTACGAATACAAAGATGGTAAAGACAAAGGATTACATCCTTGGAAAGGAGAGAGCAAAATTAATTACAATGGCCCTCAACCACCATTCGAAAATTTAGATACAAGCAAAGAATACAGTTTCGTGAAAACACCACGTTGGAACGGACATGCCATGGAAGTAGGACCTTTAGCTAGGGTGTTAGTAGGTTATGCTCGTGGTAGAGAAGATTACAAAGAAGTGGTGAATAAAGCATTAACCGATTTAGGTGTTCCAGTAACCGCATTGTTCTCAACATTAGGAAGAACTGCAGCACGTGGATTAGAAAGTGTTTTAGTAGCTCAATGGGGAATAGAATTCTTCGATCAATTGATTGCAAATATTAAAGCAGGTGATACAAGAATGGCGAATATGGAAAAATTCGATCATTCTACATGGCCAGCAAAAGCAATGGGTGTAGGCCATAGCGAAGCACCTCGTGGTGCACTAGCACATTGGATTAACATCGAAGATGCAAAAATTGCAAACTATCAATTGGTGGTTCCAACTACTTGGAATGCTTCGCCTAGAGATGGAAAAGGACAATTATCAGCTTACGAATCGGCATTAATTGATACTCCGGTAGCTGATGAAAAACAACCTTTAGAAATCATTAGAACCATTCATAGTTTCGACCCTTGTATGGCTTGTAGTGTACACATTTATGATGAACATGGTGATACCATTAGTCGCGTAAGTGTAGTTGGTGAATAATTTTTAACAAATTTAAATCCATTTATATGGCTAAGAAATATTTGTTTATTCCCAGACTACGTAGAGTGTACGTTTGGGAATTACCTGTAAGGATTTATCACTGGCTAAATGCACTAGTTTTATTAGCCTTAGTCGCTACAGGTTTTTATATCGCAAATCCATTGTCAATTATGAGTTCGAAAGAAGCCACCATGCAGTTTACCATGGGCTACGTTCGTTTCATTCACTTTGCTGCTGCGTATATTTTCTTTTTCAATTTTATGTTCAGATTATATTGGGGTTTTGTAGGTAATAAATACTCCAATTGGAAACAATTTATTCCAACTTCTCCTAAGTTTTTCAAAGAGATGTGGACCGTTTTCAAAATGGACATTTTAATGATGAAAGGTAAAGAACACATGAGTGTTGGACATAATGCTATGGCAGGGTTCATCTACTTTTTAACATTCCTTGCCTTTTTAGTACAATGCTTAACAGGTTTTGGATTATATGCATCAATGGGTAGTTGGTGGTTCCCTCAATTATTTGCTTGGGTACCTGCAATGCTTGGAGGTGATATATTAACACGCCAAGTTCATCATTGGGCAATGTGGGTGTTCATCTTATTCGTAGTAGTTCATGTTTACTTAGTATTCTACCATGATTATGTAGAAGGCCGAGGAGAAATGAGTAGTATGGGTGGTGGATGGAAATTCATTGAAGAAGATCAGTTTAATAATGCTGATACTCACACTCCAAATTCAACTAAAAAAGATTAAATCATGCAACCAGAAAACAACATATTAGTACTTGGAATCGGAAACTATCTAATGGGCGACGAAGGAATTGGTGTTCATGTAGCCAACCGTTTAGAAAAAGAAATGATTCCAGGTATCGATGTTGTTGATGGTGGCACAGGCGGATTTCATTTATTAGGTTTTTTTGAAAACTATGAGCATGTGATTTTAATTGATGCTACACTTGATAAAAACCCTATTGGTACTATAAGATTAATAAAACCTCGTTTTGCTAACGATTTCCCTCCAGCAATGAGCACTCATGATATTGGCTTAAAAGATATGGTGAGTGCTTTACAATTACTTGATAAGATGCCTAACATTCATTTATTCGTAGTAAGCATCGAAAGCTTACAACAACAAGGCATTGAACTCACCGCAGAAATAGAGAACGTAGTTCCTACTGTTCTTAATGATGTGAAAAAATTAATTTTTGATATTCAAGAAACAGCTGTCGTTTAATTCTAATTTTAAATATGAATCATGTTTTAAAATATGGGTTGATTTGTGTTATATTTTTATCATTTAACACTGTATTTTCTCAAAACAATAAACATCAATTACTTTTTCTAGATTCCATTTCAAATACTCCTATACAGTATGTTTTACTGCAATCTGCAGATAAAAAGATTGTTTATAGTGGTAATGAAAATGGTATATGTTATATTAATAAAAATAACAAATTAGCTTTTTACTCGCATTGTATTGGATATGAATCTAAATTAGTTTCCATTAATTCTGATGGAAAATCTACACAAATAATTTACCTAAGCCCTAAAATATCTAGCCTTTCCGAAGTAACCATTCTATCTAAATCTAATTTGGGCGTATTGAAATCCATTAGTGAATTAGATATTCATATTCGACCAATCACTAATTCTCAGGAGGTCCTAAGAATGGTGCCAGGATTATTTATTGGTCAACATGCAGGTGGTGGAAAAGCTGAACAGATTTTCCTACGAGGTTTTGATTTAGATCATGGTACTGATATCAATATCACTGTTGATGGAATGCCAGTAAATATGGTTAGTCACGCACACGGACAAGGTTATGCAGATCTACATTTCGTAATACCTGAGTTGATTGAAAATGTAAACTTTAATAAGGGTCCATATTATGCTAATAAAGGTAATCTAACTACTGCTGGTTTTGTAGAGTTTAATACAAAAGATTATTTGAAGAAAAATTTTGTAAAAGTTGAAATAGGTGACTTCGATACCTACCGCTTTGTAAGCGGTATTAACATAATAAAGAATCATAATAAAAGTTTGATTCTAGCAACAGAAGCTTCTTTTACGAATGGATATTTTGATAATCCACAGCGATTTTTACGAAATAATTTTTTATTGAAATATTATCAACGTATAAATAATACTCATACACTAACAAGTTCTATCTCTTATTTTAATAGTAAATGGAATGCATCAGGTCAAATCCCTTTACGTGCTTATCAAAATGGCGCCATAGGTTTCTTTGGAGCAATCGATAATAATGAGGGTGGTAACACTTCGAGATTTAACTTTAATGTTGAACTGAAATCGAAATTATCATCGAATAGCTTTCTTAAAAACCAAGTATTTATAAATAAATACGATTTTAATTTATATTCAAATTTCACCTTCTTCAAATTTGATACTATAAATGGTGATCAAATACGACAAAAAGAATCTAGATACTTAATTGGTTCGAATTCTGAATTTCAACACAATTTGAATCTTTTTAAGATTAATTCCGATATAAAAGCAGGTATTCAATCCAGATTTGATTTAATAGATGGTATAGAATTATCAAGAACAAAGCATAGAGATTCAACTACAATGAATTTGATGCTGGGGAATGTCAATGAATCTAATCTTAGCTTATATTATTCACAATGTTTACATATTACTAATAAATTAGATGTTACTGCTGCCCTTAGAATTGATAACGTTAACAATATTTATCAAGATCAAAAATTCAATAATTCATCTTCTAGTTATTCATTTATTATACTTCCAAAAGTAAATTTAGAATATAATTTAAATGAGAATATTCAATTGTATTTTTATAATGGAAAAGGATTTCACAGTTTAGATTCTAGAGTAGGTATCCTAAATTATTCAAATATTAAACTTCCTTCAGCTTATGGTTCTGATTTTGGTGGAGTATTTAAATTTCGAAAAAATATAATTTTACAAACTGCTATATGGTATTTATATCTTCAAAATGAATACATATATGTGGGTGATGAAGGGATTCTGGAATTAGGTGGTAGATCTTTTAGAAAAGGTACTGATCTCTCTTTACGTATAGAATTAAAAAGAAATTTATATGCTGATCTTGATGTCACCCTTTCAAAATCAAATTTATTAGATTTACCTACAGGTGAAAATTCTATACCACTTTCTCCAAATTTTGTAAGTGTTGGTGGATTTAGTTATCGTCAAGCTAAAGGATTTAATGGAAGTTTAAGATATCGATTTATGAATAATCGACCTGCCAATGAAGATTATAGTGTAGTTGCCAAAGGGTATTTCATTATAGATTTCAATTTAAATTATACACTACCTAAATGGGAATTCGGTGTAAGTGTTCAAAATCTATTGAATTCAAAATGGTATGAAACCCAATTCAATACAGAAAGTAAATTGAAAGATGAATCTTCCCCAGTATCTGAAATACATTTTACACCAGGATCTCCATTTTACTTAAGAGTAAACGCTGTTAAGTTATTCTAATTCCCTAATGTAACTAATGTCACTTCTGCTCCAAAATCAATCTTTTACTTTTGCTGTACAATAAACAAAACATTTTATGAAATACATTATTATTGGTGCAGTTGCTGGTGGTGCTAGTACTGCTGCGCGTTTACGCAGATTAGATGAACATGCTGAAATCATTATGTTCGAAAAAGGTGAATACATCTCTTATGCTAACTGCGGATTGCCATATTACATTGGTGATGTAATTAAAGATCGTAATAAACTTCTAATTCAAACTGCCGCTTCATTTAATCAACGTTTTAATGTTGATGTAAGAACCTTAACCGAAGTGCAATCAATCGATAATATCAATAAATCTGTTTTTGTATTGAATCAAAAAACGGGTGAAACCTATATGGAAACTTATGATAAGTTAATCTTATCTCCAGGTGCTGAACCAATTCGTCCGCCATTGCCTGGTATTACCTTGGATGGAATTTTTACCCTTAGAAATGTTAACGATACCGATTATATAAAATCATTCGTCAATCAAAAATCGGTAAAGAAAGCAGTCGTTATTGGCGGTGGATTTATAGGTTTAGAAATGGCAGAAAATCTACACGATTTAGGAATGCAAGTAAGCATAATCGAAATGGGTAACCAAATTCTTGCACCTGTCGATTATCCTATTGCTGCTATCGTTCAACAACATATTCGCTCAAAAGGAGTAGAGCTTAAATTGAATACCGCAGTTACCGGTTTTGAGAAAAATGGTGATGGCATCCTTGTGAAATACAATACCGATCAATCGATAGAAGCAGACGTGGTTATACTTTCTATTGGAGTTAAACCCGATACTCGTTTGCTTCAAAATACCAATATACAATTAGGTCCAGCAAAAGGAATTTGGGTGAATGAATTCTTACAAACTTCCGACCCTGATGTATACGCTGTTGGTGATGCCATTGAATTTGAAAATCCTATTACTCATCAGTCCATGAATACTTACCTCGCAGGACCTGCAAATAAACAAGGTAGAATTTGTGCGAATAATGTGGTGATGGGAAATAAACACTCGTACAAAGGGGCTATCAATACAGCTATTGTAAAAGTATTCGACATGACCGTTGCGGTGGCTGGTACGGCATCGAAATATTTAACACGAGGAAATGTACCACATATTGTTTCTACCATTCACAGCGGCTCTCATGCAGGTTATTACCTAGGTGCACAACAAATGAGTATTCAAATTGCCTTCTCTCCAGAAGATGGAACCTTGCTAAGTGCTCAAATTGCTGGGTTTGATGGAGTCGATAAACGCATCGATGTGATGTCATCTGTGATTAGTAGAAAAAGCACCATCTATGAGTTAACTGAATTCGAACATGCTTATGCACCTCCATATTCATCAGCTAAAGACCCGGTAAACATGGCCGGATTTGTTGCAGAAAATATATTAACTAAGAAATTAAATATTTTCTATTGGGATGAATTTTCTAAAATATCTAGTGATGATTTAATAATAGATGTTAGAACATCAGATGAGTTTGCTAAAGGCTCAATACCTAACGCCATCAACATACCTGTGGATGAAATTAGAAATAAATTGTCTGAGATTTCAAAAAATAAAAAAATACACCTATATTGTCAAGCCGGCTTACGTGGATATATTGCACAAAGAATATTAGTCCAAACCGGTTACGAAAAGGTATCCAATCTCTCTGGCGGATATCAGTTATGGGAAGCTTGTACTAGTTAAATCAACTTGTATGTTTTGTCCTGTAGATCGTAAAAAAATAACATTTACGTTTTTAAAATATTGATATAGGATGAATAAACTTACCCATAAGATCTATATTTCGGTCATGGTTAGTATTGTAGTAATAGTAACCATTTATATAGGCTGGAAGGGGTATGCCTTTTATTCATTACCAATAGAGGAACGATTTTATCATCCAGATTATAATAATTTTAAACCATCAGGTTTTTACGGACATGGTTTAGGAATAATAGGAACTTTCATTATCCTCTTTGGAGTAATCATATACATTGCTCGTAAACGCTATGGATTTATGGAGAAGTATTTACGTTTAAAATACTTACTCGAATTTCATATTTTCTTATGCACTTTAGGACCTATAATGATATTATTCCACACTACATTTAAGTTTGGTGGAATAGTGTCAGTTGCATTTTGGAGTATGGTAGCCGTTGTACTAAGCGGTGTAATTGGTCGATTTATTTATACTCAAATACCAAGAACTATAGAAGGTAGAGAACTTACTCTATCTGAAGTTAAAAATACACACGAAAATCTTATCGATAAATTAAAATCTTACGAACACCTTGGGATTTCTTTATCTGACTTCATTATAAGCGACGAAAGGAAATACAACTGGGGAATAAGAGGGTTTAT
>CAJBVG010000082.1 GCA_903958995.1 uncultured bacterium
AAAATAACTCAATAAAGCATATGGGTATTGTAAATTCATTAAGGTACAAACATATCGATCAAGCAACGGGAAATCCCAACGTTTACTGGTATTGGGCTCTAATAAATAAAAAGTATTCGATTCAGTTTTGCACTCTAAATACAAGGTGTAATCGCTCGGATTTACATGAAATCTCCAAATAGTATCGGGGTTGTAAATGTGTTGCATTCGCTAATCTAACATTAAATATTTTACGATAACTTTTTTATCAATGAGTTGCTGAATTATACTTAAATTTTTGTTTTTATTAGTGCCCTCAAAGAGTAGTTTGTTATTTCTTAACATCAATAAATTCAGCTTAGGAAGCTTCAATAATTCATCGGGTAATAGGGAGATGTTATTAGTAGAAATATCAATCTCTTCTAAGTTCGGCAGGTTTAATACTTCTGTCGGGAAATACTTGAATTTATTGGCTTGTATGTCTATTCGCTCTAAGGTTTGTATAGATGAAAAACAATAGGGGAGCTGCTCAATTTTGTTTTTCTGAAGGTATAGGAATTTCAATTTCGTTAACCTACACATCGATTCAGGTAAGGTAGAAATGGAATTATAAGAAAGGTAAATTCGTTCTAACTTATTCAACTTGGCAATGTTGGTATCTATTTTCGTTAATTGATTATAGTAGAAATCGAACTCTCTTAAATTGCTTAAATCATAAAAACTAGATGGAATGTTACTGATGTTATTCTTATAAAAGATGACTACCTCTAGCGATTTCAGTTGCCCAATATTTTCGGGTAATTCCTTTATGTTATTATCGGAAAGGTTGATGGTTTTTATTTTTTTAGATTGAAGTAATGCCGATGGAAATACAGCTATTCTATTTTTTACAATGCTTATTTTCTCTAATGATTTCAGGTTTCTTCGAGGTATGTCTACTGCTTTTAACTCGTTAAAATTTAGGTTTATTTCTTTAAGGTGTTTGTTTCTGCGTAATTGTTTTGGATAAGCAGTTAGCCAATTCTGACTTAAATTAATGGACTCCAATTTTTTAAATTTCCGTACTTCTTTAGGTAACTCCCTGATTTGTTGCTCGGATAAATTCAAAATATATACAGATCTTTTGTTTTTAAGAGCCGATGCTAAATCGGTATAAACCTTCCCCCGCTGAGCCCAAGAACACATCCCCACCAAACAAAACAAAATACTAAAAAATACTCTCATCTATTTTCCTTTGTCCAGCGTCCACTTAGAATTTACAATTAGTATCCAGTGTAATTATGCGGACTAAACCCCTTCAACTCCTTCTTAATCTCCTCAGACACCGTTAAGCGATCAATAAATTCGTGCATGCTTTCTTGAGTAATTTTCGAATTCGTTCTCGTTAAATCTTTAAGTGCTTCGTATGGTTTTGGGTAACCTTCTCTTCTTAAAATAGTTTGAATAGCTTCCGCTACAACAGCCCAATTCTCTTCTAAATCATGCTCAATAGCATCTTTGTTTAGCATCAATTTTATCAAGCCTTTTTCTAATGATTTCAGGGCAATTAATGAATGCGAAAATGGGACACCTACATTACGTAAAACCGTTGAATCCGTTAGGTCGCGTTGTAATCTAGAAACTGGAAGTTTTGCGGCTAGAAATTCGAAAATAGCATTCGCCATTCCTAAATTTCCTTCAGCATTTTCAAAGTCAATTGGGTTTACTTTATGTGGCATTGCCGATGATCCAATTTCTCCTTCTTTAATTCTTTGTTTGAAATAATTCATTGAGATGTATTGCCACATGTCTCTCGATAAATCAATTAATATAGAATTGATACGTTTGAAGTTATCGCATATCGCAGCAAATTGATCATAATGTTCTACTTGTGTAGTATGTTGGGAACGATGCAATCCCAAGGTTTTGTTCACAAATTCATTCGAAAACGTAATCCAATCGTGATTTGGGAAAGCAGCCTTATGAGCATTTAAATTTCCAGTTGCACCACCAAATTTTGCAGCATATGGAATATGTTTTAATGCATTTAATTGTACTTCTAATCGCTCTACATACACTAATATCTCTTTTCCTAAACGTGTAGGAGAAGCTGGCTGTCCGTGCGTATGAGCTAATAAGGAGATGTCTTTCCAATCTTCAGCAAGTTTTTTTAATCGTTCTATTAAAGCATGAAGTTCAGGAAGCATAATTTTTTCAATTGCTTCTTTTAAACTCAATGGAATAGCGGTGTTGTTAATGTCTTGAGAAGTTAATCCAAAGTGGATGTACTCCAAAGCACCAGTAATTACTAATACTTCAAGTTTTTCTTTTAAGAAATATTCAACCGCTTTAACATCATGATTGGTGGTTAGCTCTATCTCTTTAATTCTTGCCGCATCTTTTTCCTCAATAAAGCACTCGTATAAATCTCTTAATGCAAGTTCTTGTTCTTTCGTTAAGGCATCAAATCCTTTTAAGCCAAGCTTCGACAATGCGATATAGTATTCAACTTCCACTAATACTCTGTACTTTATTAAAGCTGATTCCGAGAAAAAAGGTGCAAGCGTATGGGTAGATTTTCTATATCGTCCGTCAATAGGAGATATGGCATTTAAAGGATGGAGTATCATGATTGGTATTTTTTACAAAAATAGAATAATTTCTCAATGCCATTAAAATTTCATTCTTTACGCATAGAGATATTATCTTAGCGACATGTCGATTCAGGAAGTTTTAAAAACATACTGGGGCTATGATACCTTTAGAAATCCTCAAGAAGCGATTATCGAAAGCGTATTAGCTTGTCACGACACCTTGGCATTACTTCCCACAGGTGCGGGGAAGTCCATATGCTACCAAGTGCCTATAATGGCTCAAGAGGGTATAGGAATCGTTATATCCCCGCTTATCGCGCTGATGAAAGACCAAGTACAGCAATTAAAACGTCGAGGAATTCCGGCGATAGAAATTGTAAGTGGAATGTCGGCCAGAGAAATAGACATCGCTTTGGATAATTGCATCTATGGAAATGTGAAATTTCTTTATTTATCTCCAGAACGTTTGCAAAACGAACTCGTTCAAGAGCGTATTAAACGGATGAAGGTTAATTTATTAGCAGTAGATGAAGCTCATTGCATCTCTCAATGGGGATATGATTTTCGTCCGGCTTACTTATTAATCAACGAGATTAAAAACATTTTGCCTCATGTACCAATTTTAGCGCTTACAGCAACCGCTACAAGTAAGGTGGTGATTGACATTCAAGAGAAATTACAGTTTAAGAAACCCAATGTATTTCAAATATCTTTCGAGCGTACTAACCTCAATTACTTAGTACTGAAAGAAGAAAACAAATACCAACGTTTGTTACGAATATTAGCCAAAGTACCAGGTTCCGCTATTTGTTACGTTCGCAACCGTAAGCATACCGAGGAATATGCCAAGTTCCTACAAAGTCAAGGTATCTCCGCCGATTTTTACCACGCGGGCCTTGATATGAGAGTGCGTTCTAAAAAGCAAGATGATTGGATTTTAAACAAGACCAATGTCATTATTGCAACCAATGCCTTTGGTATGGGTATCGATAAACCTGATGTGAGGGTAGTGGTTCATCTTGATTTACCTGATAGTTTAGAAGCCTACTACCAAGAAGCTGGCCGTGCAGGTAGAGATGGCTTGAAATCGTATGCTGTGCTCTTATATCAAGATGCTGATGTATTAGAATTACAACAAAAAAGTAAAGATAGCTTTCCTGCTTTCGAAGAAATTGAACAGGGCTATCATCACCTCTATAATCATTACCACATTGCCTTTGGTGCTGGCAAGAATGTTTCCGTTCCATTTGATTGGGTGCTTTTCTCCCGTCAATATCAATTGCCAATTCCCAAATTAATGCAAGTCATTAGTTTTTTGGAGAAAGATGGATACATAAACATGTCTGAACCCTATAAAAACGATACTCGTATATGTTTCAGGGTAAGTCCCGATCAACTGTATGCCTTTCAAATTGCCAATAGTCATTTCGATTTGATGATTAAAACCTTGTTAAGATCATACGGAGGGATGTTCGAAAACTATGTAGCCATTGTCGAAAGCGATTTAGTGAAAAGAACAGGTCTACACTTGGATGAGTTTAATCGTCAGATCAAATTATTACAAAGTTTTAACATAATCGACTACATCGCAGGTACTCAACAACCACTATTAACCTTTTTAGAAGATCGTTTGCCTAAGCAACAACAGCGATTTGATAAGGTATATTGGAAACAAAGGAAAGGTATCTTAGAAGAGAAAGTGATGGGTATGAGTACTTATGTTACCAAAAATGAATGTCGCTCTAAACAATTATTAGCTTATTTTGGGGAGTTAAATTACGAGGATTGTGGACAGTGTGATGTATGCCTTTCAAGAAAAAACACTGATAATGAGGGCGAAATCAAAGAAAAAATCTTTCAAAGAATCATATTAGAAAGCTCAAAAGAAAAATTATCTTTGCCGGGTATATTGCAAAATTGGACAGACTTCCCCGAAAATCTGTTAAAAAGCGGACTTCAAGAATTAATAGATGAGGGTCGCATACAATTTAATGACAATAATGGAGTTATAGTGAAAACCGAAAAGTATTGAAAAGTATAATCCTTACCGTTACCAACGATCTTACCTACGATCAACGAATGCACCGTGTTTCTACTACTTTACACAAAGCGGGATATGAAGTGTTATTAGTTGGTAGAAAAAAAACTTTTTCAGTTCCGTTAAAAGAACAAGCCTATAATCAAAAGCGTATTAACTGCTGGTTCGAAAATGGTAAATTTTTTTACATCGAATTTAATATCCGTTTATTTTTCTTTTTACTATTTAATCGTTTCGATATCGTTAATGCAAACGATTTAGATACCATTCTTCCTTGTTTTTTTGTTTCTCGTTTAAAACGTAAAGCATGTATTTATGATGCTCATGAATACTTTACCGAAGTACCCGAAGTATTACATCGCCCTTTCACTAAAATGATTTGGGAAACGCTGGAAGCCTATGTAATTCCTCGTCTTAAGCATTGCTACACGGTAAGTGAAAGCATCGCTACCTTATTCCAAGAAAAATACAATACCAACTTTGATATTATTCGTAATGTTCCAATTTTAAATAGTGATAAAGAAATTCTTTACCAATATCACGAAGAACATGAGCGCTACATTATTTACCAAGGGGCATTAAATCAAGGTAGAGGTTTAGAGCCTTTAATTGAAGCCATGCAATATGTCGATTGTCATTTGTATTTAGTAGGTGAAGGCGATTTAAGCGAAGACTTACGTGCATTAGCTCAAAAATTAAAAGTAAAAAGTAAAGTGAAATTTATGGGTTATATTGAACCTAATAAATTACCGAATATTACCTCTAAAGCCTTCCTAGGTATTAATGTTTCCGATAACTTGGGCTTAAGTTATTATTATTCTCTTAACAATAAATGCTTCGATTATATACATGCTGGAATACCTTCAGTAACTAACGATTTCCCGGAATATCAAAAGATAAATGAAAAATACCAAGTAGCGGTATTAACCGACTTAAACGCTAAAAACTTAGCCGATTCGGTGAATTTATTATTGAACGATAAGGTGCTTTATAATAAATTAAGAAGTAATTGCATCATTGCTAGAGAAGAATATAACTGGCAAAAAGAAGAGCAGAAATTACTGGAGATTTACGAGCGAGTGGCTTAAGATTTCAACGCTTTTGAATAAGCCATTAATTTAAAGTAATCCAATAGCAATAAGTTCGGTTGATCGGATATTAAATTTCTAACAATTCTATTCTCCAATACACGGTAAAGCATTGATAATATTGGCATCAAGCCCATCTTGTTTAATCGGTTATAGAAATAAATCAAACGTATTTCATCCTGTTCTTTTGCACTCAAAAAGCTTGTAGAAATATAACTTAAACTCTTACAAGCTACCTCCACTTTATTGAGATAAATGTCAGATCGCTCTACACCTAAATGTAAGGTGGGATTATCAATATGTTGTACGCTGACTTGTTGTCGCTCGAGTTCTATACTAAACAATGTATCCTCGTGCCCGTATTGTAAAATGCTTTCATTGAATTTAATCAAATCAAAAACACTTTTCTTAATCCATAAATTACAAGTCTTAACGCTAAAGTATGGGTCTTGAACCCTAAGTTTTACTGGAATTGCTTCTCGTTTTTGTCCATATTTTAATCGCAACTCATGCTTTTGTGTAGCTTGTTCCTCGTAAGAAATTCCTCCGTACAACACGTCGCTTTGTTCTGCAGCTTCAATATAATGATGTAAGAATTGGTCACTAAGCAATTTCATATCGGTATCAATAAAAAGCAAGTAGGGGAATTTCGCTTTGGAAGCCAATAAATTTCGAAGCTTAGAGCGCCCTATGTTTTTTTCTAATATTGAATAGTGTGTATTTTCAATACTGTTAATAGATTCATTATCAGTTATATGCTGAGAAGAAGCATCATCAATACAGATAATTTCATAATCTACTCCTAAAACCTTGGCCTGTTCAGCCAATTGCTTAACTAAATTATATACGGGGAAATTATAAATCGGTATTAAAATTGATATCACATTGCAAAGTATTAATTTTTTTATAAATGATGCAACCCTTTTTTGTTTGTCATCGTCTTTATAAATATATAAACCTTACAAAAAACTCATCATATGAAAAAGCACTTACTATCTCTCCTTGTTCTAGCATTAGTAATTATTGGTATTCGTCCATTAATTGCAGCTCGACCAGAATTCAATAAAACATTTCATTCACCAGGTATTTCAGTAGAAAACAGAAATCTATCAGGTTTCTCCAAAATTGAAGTTTCCGGTGCTTTTCAAATTAAAATCATCAAGTCAAACACCTATGGGGTAAAAGTGGAGGCCGACGATGAAATAATGAAAAACATCTTAACTGAAGTGAATGGTGATAAACTTGTAGTGAAATTACTGTATAAGGATAAATCGAGTTACAATAAAACGAAAGTATTAAACATCACCGTGCAAACGCCTAGCTTAACTGCGCTTACTTGCTCAGGAGCAGTAGAAGCATCGTCTGATGATATTTTTGATGCAGAAAAATTTGAATTAAAAACATCAGGAGCTTCAGAAGTGAAATTAGGAATCAACGCGAAGTTACTGATCTCTAAATTTTCAGGAGCTTCAGAAGTAAAGCTAAAAGGAAAAGTAGATACACATGCATTAGAAATGACAGGTGCATCAGAATTAGAAGCATTAGACCTAGAAGCGAGTAAATATGCCATCCAATCAAAAGGAGCATCAGATTGTAAGATCTTTGTAAAAGAAGAACTAGCAGTTTCTGGAAGTGGCGCAAGCTCTATTAAATACAAAGGTTCACCAAGTAAAGTAACTAAAACCACACGTGGTGCAACAGATATTAGTCAACTATAATTTTGCTTTTAATATACTTTCTAAAGCCTCTTATGAGGCTTTTTTTGTATCCAATAATATCCAACAAAGCCAATGAAATAAAACAGGATGTCGTATCCATCTGAAACGATACGTTCATCTATTTTTGGTAGTAGATATTCAAAGAGAATACTAGTTGAAATGAAAATAATTAATAATGATGTAAAGGAATGCTTACGGATTGTATTCTTGTAAACAAAGGTGTTCTCAATGAGTAAAATCAAACTGGATATAAAAGGGACGGCTAATAAATCATCAAAGTAGGAATCAATATAACTGAGGTTAATATGTAATATTTTTTGAGTAAATTGATGTACAATACCTAGTCCTAGTACCCAAAATTGAATTTTGTACTGTTTTAGGTAATTATTAGAATTTGATGGATTTTTCATTAGAAAATCTTACTTTCACAAAACTATAATTATTTATTTAACCAATGAGTAATCGATTTACCGATCAATTATCACCTATTGAAAAGAAGAAAGTAATTAATGCTTGGGCATTTTACGATTGGGCTAATTCAGTTTATAATTTAACGATTACCTCTACAATTTTCCCTATTTATTGGTCTGCAGTGAGCTCAAGCAATGGCTCTACAAAAGTGCTATTCTTCGGACATTCTTTCGAGAATACAGCTTTGTATACTTTTGCATTATCGTTCTCGTTTTTGTTCGTTGCATTACTTTCCCCATTACTTTCTGGCATTGCCGATTATAATGGTTCAAAGAAAAGATTCATGCAAGCTTTTTGCTTCATCGGATCAGTAAGTTGTTCGGCATTATTTTTCTTTAACCGCACAAACATAGAGTTTGGAGTATTAGCCTTTATGCTAGGAACTATAGGCTGGGCAGGTAGTTTGGTGTTTTATAATTCTTACCTACCCGAAATTGCTACCGAAGAGGAACAAGATAAAGTAAGTGCTAAAGGCTTTGCATTAGGTTATGTAGGGAGTTCATTGTTGTTAATATTGAACTTGATCGTCATCTTATTCCCTGAATCGTTTGGAATTCCTAAAGAGTCATCATTACCTGCAAGAATTGCATTTTTAGCAGTTGGTATTTGGTGGTTTGGTTTTGCTCAATATACATTCTACTATTTACCAAAGAATAAAAGTACTATAAAATTCAAGTTTGATATTTTATGGAAAGGCTATAGAGAGTTAGCAGGAGTGTGGGCCCAATTGAAAAACCTAAAAGATTTAAAAGCATTTTTGTTCGCTTTTTTCTTTTTTACCATGGGTATTCAAACAGTAATGTATGTGGCTACTTTGTTCGGTAGTAAAGAGCTGAAATTAGAAAGCGGACAATTAATCGCAACCATTTTAATTATACAATTTGTAGCTATTGGTGGTGCATACTTATTCGCGTTTATCTCTAAAAAGATTGGAAACATTAGCGCTTTACTTATAGCACTTAGTATATGGGTAGTGATTTGTATTAGCGCATATTTTGTAGTAAACGCAAATCAGTTCTATCTATTAGCACTTGCAGTAGGTACAGTAATGGGTGGAAGTCAGTCACTTTCGCGTTCTACTTATTCGAAATTATTGCCAGATACTACAGACACTACTTCCTTTTTTAGCTTTTATGATACTTCCGAAAAAATTGCCATTGTATTGGGTACAGCTTCGTACGGATTGATTGAGGAAATTACAGGTAACATGCGAAATTCGGTATTCACCTTAGGAACTTTCTTCGTTGTAGGCTTGATTTTATTAACTAGATTGAAGAGAAATTAGTTCAAATCCATTAAATAGCCTATTTTTGCCGCATGAAAGTAGAAGTTTTTATCCCTTGCTTCGTTGACCAATTGTTTCCGAATACCGCGGCAAATATGATCGCTATTTTAGAACAACTGGGATGTGAAGTTACTTATAATCCACAGCAAACATGTTGCGGACAACCAGCTTTCAATTCAGGTTTTTGGGATGAAGCAAAAGTTGTTGCTGAGAAATTTTTAAATGATTATTCAACAGATACCTATATAGTTTCACCATCAGGATCTTGTACAGGAATGGTAAAATCTTTCTATTCAGATTTGTTTACCAATTCTGCGTCTCATAACCGTTGTAGAAATATACAATCTAATATTTTTGAATTTAGCGACTTTCTTATCAATATTATGAAAGTTGATTTAAAAGATTTACACTTAGACATGAAAGCAACTTACCACGATTCTTGTGGTGCGCTTCGTGAATGTGGAATAAAGAAAGAACCTCGTGAGTTGTTAGCCATGATTAGTGGAGTGCAACTTACTGAAATGAATGATGTAGAAACTTGCTGTGGTTTTGGTGGAACATTTTCTGTGAAATATGAATCCATTTCTACTGCTATGGCACAACAGAAAGTAGAGAACGCTTTGGCAACTGGTGCAGATTATTTAATATCTACAGATGCCTCGTGTTTATTACATGTTCAAGCCTATATCGAAAAACATCAATTACCTATAAAAACCATTCACATTGTTGATGTATTAGCCATGGCAATGAATGTTATCCCTCAAGCTTAATATGAAAAATAGTTTATACATACTTGGCATCAGCCTTTTGCTTGTTTCTTGTAATAAGTCGGATAAAAAAGTGAATTCAGTGTCGAATGTTGATTCTGCTGTTGTTTCGGGTACACAGGTAGCTAAAGAACTTCAGGACTTAAATAAAGCAGTGAATGCATCACCAGGAAATCCTTCGGGTTATAACGATCGTGCTAAATATTATGTACTCCATAATGAATTAGATTTTGCATATAACGATTTAGCGAAAGGGTTTCAAATAGATACGACTTACATGCCTTTGTATAATACCTTGGCAGATTTCCATATGCACAAAGGAGAACCAGCTCAAGCCAAAGCAGCACTCGAAAATGCATTACGCATCAACAAGAAAAGCTACATGACTTATGTAAAACTTGGTGAATTATTTTACTTGGTTAAGAAGTATGATTTAGCTTTTGAAAAAATTAATGAAGGATTAAAAATCAATAAATACTATTCGGATGGCTATTTCTGGAAAGGAATGATTTATCGCGATAAAAAGGAAAACGCAAGTGCCTTATCCAATTTCATGACAGCAGTAGAGCAAGATCCCGATAATTTCAAAGCCTATATGCAAATGGGTTTATTATCCATTGAGACAGGTAAGAAAGATGCATTGGATCATTTCAACGCTGCGGTTCGTATTCGTCCGAACAGCACCGAAGGATATTATGCACGTGCATATTATTATCAAACAAATAAAGATTTAGATAAAGCCATTCAGGATTATACAAAAGTATCTGAAATTGATTCTACCTATACCAATGCTCATTTTAACCTTGGCATTATTCGCTATGAATTAAGAGTAATGGACTTAGCAGCTATTGATTTCAGCAGAGCAATTCGTTGTAATCCGAAATATGCTGAAGCTTATTACATGCGTGCATTATGTGAAGAGGCTAAAAATAAAAATGAAGAAGCCCTGGCCGATTTAGAATTTGCGATAAGTTTGAAGCCAGATTACTATCTTGCGAAACAAGCAGCAACTAGAGTATCTAATACCATTAAAATTTTAAATAAATAATAGAATGATGATTAAAGTAACACTTCCTGATGGTTCAGTGAAGGAATTTTCAAAGGGCACCTCTTCGTATCAGGTGGCTTTGAGTATATCAGAGGGTTTAGCACGTAATGTGTTAGCTGCTGAAGTAAATGGTGAAATTTGGGATGCTAATCGCGCATTAACGAGCGATGTTAGTTTGAAATTATTAACCTGGAATGATGATAAGGGAAAATCTACATTCTGGCATTCTTCTGCTCACTTAATGGCAGAAGCTTTAGAAGCATTATATCCGGGTACCAAATTCGGTATCGGTCCAAGTATAGAAACTGGTTTTTATTACGATGTTGACTTTGGTGATCGTCACTTTTCTTCAGATGATTTCAAAGCAATTGAAGATAAAATGCTGGAGATGGCAAGAACAAAATCGGAATACGTTCGTAAGGAGGTTTCGAAAGCAGATGCAATTAGCTACTTCACTGAAAAAGGTGATGAGTATAAGCTCGATTTATTAGAAGGATTAAACGACGGAGAAATTACGTTCTACTCACAAGGTAATTTTACCGATTTATGTCGCGGTCCACATATCCCCAACACTGGCTTTGTTAAAGCAGTAAAATTAATGAGTGTTGCTGGAGCGTATTGGAGAGGTGATGAAAAAAATAAGCAGTTAACTCGCTTATATGCAGTTACTTTTCCTAAGCAATCTGAACTAACAGATTACCTTCATTTATTAGAAGAAGCAAAGAAACGTGACCATAGAAAATTAGGTAAGGAACTAGAATTATTCGCATTCTCAGAAAAAGTGGGCATGGGTTTACCATTATGGTTACCAAAAGGTGCAGCACTTAGAGAGCGTTTGGTTCAATTCTTACAAAAAGCACAAATCAAATCAGGTTACGAACCAGTAATCACACCTCATATTGCTCATAAGAATTTATACGTGACTTCTGGTCACTATGAAAAATACGGAGCTGATGCATTTCAGCCTATAAAAACACCACAAGAAGGAGAGGAGTTCTTCTTAAAACCAATGAACTGCCCTCACCACTGTGAAATTTACAAAACTAAGCCACGTTCATATAAAGACTTACCTGTTCGTTATTCGGAGTTTGGTACAGTTTATCGTTATGAACAAAGTGGAGAGCTTCACGGACTTACAAGGGTGCGTGGCTTTACACAAGATGATGCCCATTTGTTCTGCCGCCCCGATCAGGTGAAAGAAGAGTTCATGAAAGTAATTGATTTAGTGCTTTATGTTTTCGGAGCTTTAGGCTTTGATGATTATACTGCTCAAATTTCATTACGTGACCCAGAAAATAAAACCAAATACATCGGAAGCGATGAGAATTGGGCATTAGCAGAAGCATCGATTGTGGAAGCTGCTGCAGAAAAAGGGTTGAAAACGGTAGTCGAACTTGGTGAAGCAGCGTTTTATGGTCCGAAATTGGATTTCATGGTAAAAGATGCCTTAGGAAGAAAATGGCAATTAGGAACCATTCAAGTAGATTATAATTTACCAGAACGATTCGAATTAGAATATACAGGAAGCGATAATGCAAAACATCGCCCAGTAATGATTCATAGAGCGCCATTTGGCTCTTTAGAGCGTTTCGTGGCCGTTTTAATCGAACATTGTGCTGGAAATTTCCCATTATGGTTAAGTCCAGATCAGTATATCATCCTGCCTATCAGTGAAAAATACGCAGATTATTCAAAAACTATTTCAGATTCGCTAAATAATTACGATATTCGCGGGCTCATTGACAACAGAGACGAAAAGATTGGGAAGAAAATCCGTGATGCGGAAATGAAAAAAATCCCTTTTATGCTTATCGTAGGTGAAAAAGAACAAGAAGAACAAAAAGTTTCGGTTCGTAAACACGGACAAGGAGACTTGGGAAGCTTGAGTTTAGAGGAGTTTGTTGAGATAATGAAAGTAGAAACGAAAATATAATATGTTAATATGTTAATGGGATAATATGTTAATTACATAGGAACCAATAATTTAATAACTAAATAAATAATAACTAATAAAAAAAGGAGGAAACCATAGCACAGAATTTCAACTCTTCCAGAACCGACAATAGATTCGGTAGGAAGAAAGAGGCAGAACACCGTATTAACGAGCACATTAAGTCGCTTGAGGTACGTGTAGTTATGGATGGGGCTGAGCCACAAATCTTGAAGTTAAGAGATGCGTTAGCGATGGCAGAAGAAGAAGGATTGGATCTTGTTGAAATTTCTCCTAATGCTGTTCCACCCGTTTGTAAGATAATAGACTATAACAAGTTTATTTACGAGCAAAAAAAGAAGATGAAAGAAATCAAAGCGAAAGCGGCGAAGACGGTCATCAAAGAAATAAGATTCGGACCAAACACTGATGATCATGATTTCGAGTTTAAATTGAAACATGCCATGAACTTTTTGGAAGACGGAGCAAAAGTGAAGGCCTTTGTACATTTCAAAGGAAGAGCGATTGTTTATAAAGAGCAAGGAGAGATATTGTTGTTGAGATTTGCTCAAGCATTAGAAGATTACGGTAAAGTTGAACAATTACCTAAGTTAGAAGGTAAGAGAATGTTCATCTTTATTGCTTCAAAATCAAAGAAATAATTTAACAATTAAAATAAAAAAAGCGATGCCAAAAATGAAAACTAATTCCAGTGCTAAGAAGCGTTTTAAGCTCACTGGAACCGGTAAAATTGCACGTAAAAGCGCTTTCAAAAGTCACATCTTGACCAAAAAAACCACTAAACAAAAAAGAGGTTTAACAGGTACAGCTTACGTGACTGATGCCGATAGAGGCAATGTTGAAAGAATGCTATGCATGGGCAAGTAATGCCAAATGACAGTTCGGATAGACGACACAATTAATTAAATTTTAAACCAGGTACCCGGTATTAAGTTCAGAAATAGACGCCGGTATCCAAAAAACGTAAAGAAATGCCAAGATCGGTTAACGTTGTTGCGGCCCGCCGCAGAAGAAAAAAAATCCTTAGAGCTGCAAGAGGCTACTACGGTTCTAGAAGTAAAGTTTTTACAATTGCTAAAAACACTTTAGAAAAAGGTATGCAATATGCATATCGTGATAGAAAAGTTAAGAAAAGAGAATTCCGTGCATTATGGATTCAACGTATTAATGCAGGTACTCGTCTACAAGGATTATCATACTCAGTATTTATGGGTAAGTTAAACGCAAAAAGCATCGGTTTAAACCGTAAAACTTTAGCTGATTTAGCAATGAACAATCCAGAAGCTTTCAAAGCGGTTGTTGATGCAGTAAAATAATTCGATAACAATATTATTAAAAGTCCCGTTTTGTACATCAAAACGGGACTTTTTTTTTGTTCTATGTAAAAGCTATCTTACAATATAATAGTTAGGATAAATGCTATTATATTTACAATTATCAAATCTTATAAAATGTTCAAGAAACTCATTATTTTCATTGGAGCAGCAGCGTTCTCTATTCCTGCAATCGCTCAAGAAAAATTGCCTGATAACTTTTTCATGAAAAAGTTAAATAATGGCCTAGAAATTCTAGTTATCGAAGATGCTAATGTACCCCTAGCTACAATTGAAATTGTTGTTAAAAATGGTGCTTACACAGAAGATAAAGAATACAACGGTTTGTCGCATTTATACGAACACATGTTCTTTAAAGCAAACAAAACGTACCCTTCTCAAAAAGCTTTTTTAGATAAGGTAAACGACTTAGGTATTTCTTTCAATGGTACTACATCAGACGAGCGTGTAAACTACTTCGTAACCTTAAGTAAGGACAAAGTAAGCCAAGGCTTAGATTTCATCAACAGTGCCATTCGTTATCCTTTATTCGATACTACAGAAATGCGTAAAGAGAATCCAGTGGTTGCTGGAGAATTCCAACGTGCAGAATCGAATCCATTCTTCGGTTTATTCGATCGTATGAACAAAGAAGTATGGCAAGATAATTATAGCCGTAAAAATCCAATTGGTGATTACAACATCATTTATACTGCAACAGCAGAAAAAATGAATGTGATTAAAAATAAATATTACTTCCCGAACAACTCTCTTTTAGCAGTTTGTGGTGATGTAGATCACAATAAAATGTTCGCTGAAATTGAGCGTATTTATGGCGATTGGGCACCATCAGGATTTGATCCTTTTCAAAAATTCCCTATCCCAGAATTTCAACCAATCGAATATTCGAAACAAGTTGTTATAGAATCTCCGAATGCTCAGGTTCCTTTGTTTATGCTTACTTACCACGGTCCGGATACCAGAAATGATATTAATGCTACGTATGCTGCTGATGTGTTCTCTTACATCTTGCAACAAAAGAATGCTAAATTATATAAAGAATTAGTTGAAACTGGTTTAGCTTTTCAAGTAAACGTAGGTTACCAAACTGCAAAATACGTTGGTCCAATTCAAATCATTATGGTTCCTAGTCCACGTAAAATTAAAGAAGCTTACGAAGTACTTTGGAAGAACATTAACGAGTGGGATAACGATGATTATTTTAGCGATGAGCAATTACAAACCGCTAAAGATTTATTATCTGTTCAAGAAGAATTTGGTAAAGAAAAGCCATCGAACTATATTCATACGGTTACGTACTGGTGGTGTTCTGCAACTATTCCATATTACACAAACTACGAATCTAACTTGCAAAAAGTTTCTCGTGAAGACATCAAAAATTATGTACGTAAATACATAAAAGGTAAGCCATACGTAATGGGAGTAATGTTGAGAGATGGAATGAAAAAATCGATGAACACAGATAAGTTCTTCGCACCAACAATGAGTATGGATGAGTATACATTGAATTTCAATTTCAATGAGTTGAACTTAACGGAAGAAAAAAATGCTGAAAAACTAAATAGCCTAATTCAGTGGTTACAAATTAATCCATCGGCTAATATTTCTTTAGAT
>CAJBVG010000083.1 GCA_903958995.1 uncultured bacterium
AATCACCAATCACCAATCACCAGTTACCATCCCGATAGCTATCGGGAACCAGTTATCAAGAACGAGCACACGAGCAGTAGAACTTTTTTTAAAAAAATTTGTAAATTTAAATCGTTTGTTATAATTTGTATATTATTAACAATTATTTATTTATAATGCTTAAAGGTAAAATTAAATTTTTCAATGATTCAAAAGGTTTTGGATTCATTGTACCAGAAGATGGTAGCGCTGACATTTTTGTTCACACAACAGGTCTTTTGGACAAAGTAAAAGAAAATGATGAAGTACAGTACGAAGTACAGCAAGGTAAAAAAGGTATTAACGCTGTAAACGTTCGTTTAGCATAGTTTAAACTACCTTCTAACTAATTTCGCCCCGACTAACCCTCGGGGTTTTTTTTTGTTTTAAATTTTATAAAACACATCCCTATACGTTCTACAGTTCTTATATTGCATTCGTAATTAATATCACAATGACTGTAAAACGTAATGCTGCGCTCGGGTTTATTTTTGTAACCATTTTAGTTGATGTTATTGGTATTGGAGTTATCATTCCAGTTGTACCAAAATTAATTGAACAACTAACTGGTGCTGGTTTAAGTGAAGCTGCTAAATATGGTGGTTTTCTAACCTTTGCATACGCCATCATGCAGTTCATCTTCTCCCCAATTATGGGTGGTTTAAGTGATCGTTATGGTCGTCGCCCGGTATTGCTCCTCGCCTTGCTTGGATTAGGTGTTGATTACATTTTTATGGCCATGGCTCCTACATTAGCATGGTTATTTGTAGGTCGATTAATCGCAGGAATGTGTGGCGCAAGTTTCACAACAGCCACAGCCTATATTTCAGATATTAGTACTCCAGAAAAACGTGCACAAAACTTCGGCTTGGTTGGTGCAGCGTTTGGACTAGGTTTTATCATTGGTCCGGTGATTGGTGGTATTTCAGCGCAATGGGGTCCTCGTGTACCTTTTATTGTAGCAGCAGTCCTCACCTTACTTAATGTGATATATGGATACTTTGTAATTCCAGAATCTCTACTCCCAGAACATCGTAGAAAATTTGAATGGAAACGTTCAAATCCTGCAGGTTCTTTAATGCATCTTCGTAAATATCCAGTTGTTGCTGGATTGGTTTCTTGCTTAACCTTAATATACATTGCTGGGCATGCTGTTCAATCGAACTGGACATACTACACCATGCTGAAATTCAATTGGAATGAAGCCATGGTGGGTTATTCTCTTGGTTTTGTTGGTTTATTAGTGAGTATTGTACAAGGTGGTTTAATACGAGTAATCATTCCAAAAATCGGACAAGAACGCGCGATATATACTGGACTAAGTTTCTTTGCGGTTGGTCTGTTCCTCTTTGCATTTGCCAGTGCTGGATGGATGATGTATGCTTTCTTAATCCCTTATACTTTGGGTGGAATTGCTGGTCCTTCTTTACAAGGAATCATTGCTAATCAAGTACCCGCATCTGAACAAGGAGAATTACAAGGCGCATTAACCAGTTTAATGAGTGCTACTTCAATCGTTGGTCCACTCCTTATGAATGGTTTGTTTGCCTATTTTACTAGCAAAAATGCACCAATATATTTCCCAGGAGCACCCTATTTAATGGCTTCTATACTATGTGTGCTGTGTGTTTGGTTTGCGTATTATAATTTATCGGGATTGAAAGCAGCCCGAAAGCAAGCTCGCGCTTGAAATTCTAAATTCTAAATTCTAAGTTGAAATTATATAATTAACAAATTTATATTTTCGCATTTGCAC
>CAJBVG010000084.1 GCA_903958995.1 uncultured bacterium
TATGTGACAGTAGCGGGAACAACTGTGTGGCGAATACCAATGTTTCCACCTATCTGGGTGAGTCGCTGGCCGTGGGTATTGCAAAAGTAATATTTTAATGATTGATTGCAAATGTTTTTTTGAAAAAAGTAGCATTAAACTCTATTTGAATATAATAATTACTCATTTTCAATAGTTTAACACATAATGCATGGAACATAATCACACATTTATCAATAAACTGTAATTTAGTATCATAATTCTATACCCATGAGCAAAGTAAAAGTAGCCATTAATGGCTTCGGACGAATTGGAAGAGTATTTCTACGAAATGCGCTGTTAAACCCTGCAATAGAGGTTGTTGCTATAAACGACATTACTGATAATGCAACACTTGCTCATTTATTTAAATATGATTCTATACATCGTAGCTTTCAGGGCTCAGCAGTGGCTACTGCTGATGGTTTGCTCATCGATGGTCAATTGATAAAAACCTTCGCTGAAAAAGACCCTAGCGCGCTTCCTTGGGAGAGTTTAGGAGTAGATATAGTCATTGAGTCGACAGGAAAGTTTCTTAGTCGTGAGAAGGCTAATTTGCACTTACAAGCTGGTGCGAAACAAGTAATCCTCTCTGCACCTCCAGAAGGTAAAGATATACCCACAATTGTACTTGGGATAAATGATTCTATTTTGACTGAAAAGCATACGATTATCTCCAACGCATCATGTACCACAAATAATGTGGCGCCCATGGTAAAAGTATTGGATGATTTGGGTGGTATAGAAGATGGGTACATCACTACAGTGCATTCGTACACTGGCGATCAAAACTTACACGATGCTCCGCACCGCGACTTACGTAGAGCTCGTGCAGCAGCAGTTTCTATGATTCCGACTAGTACTGGAGCCGCAAAAGCAATTACTAGCATTTTTCCTCACCTCGAAGGAAAACTAGGTGGTGCTGGAATTCGTGTACCGGTACCGAATGGTTCGCTAACCGATTTTACTTGCGTGTTGAATAAAGTTGTAACAGTAGCTGAAATTAATGCAGCCTTTAAACGCGCTTCCGAAAATGAATTAAAAGGAATATTAGAATATACTGAAGATCCAATTGTTTCCATCGACATACAAGAAAACCCTCACTCCTGCATCTTCGATGCACAGTTGACTTCCATTGTAGGTAAACTTGTGAAAGTTGTAGGTTGGTACGATAACGAATGGGGCTATTCGAATAGGTTAGTGGAACTGGTAACTCGTTTCTCGTAATTTGTACCTCGTAGTTCGTCCCTTCGGCTCCGCTCAGGGACCGTTTTACATTGGCACATTGGCACATTAGCAAATTGTCTAATTAATAATAGCGGCGACTCCCGGCAACACCTTCCCCTCCATATATTCAAGTAAAGCACCACCACCAGTTGATACATAAGAAACATCATCTGTTAAATTAAACTTCGCTACTGCAGCGGCAGAATCGCCACCACCAATCAAAGAGAATGCTCCGTTCTTCGTTGCTTCAACAACAGCTAATGCAATTTGCTTGGTACCATTTTCGAAATTACTCATTTCGAAAACGCCCATCGGACCATTCCATAAAATGGTTTTAGAATTTCCTATAATATCTTTAAATGTTTTGATAGAATTTTCGCCGATATCTAAACCCATCCAACCGTCAGGAATAGAATCGTTATTCGCTATAGAGATATTAGCATCGTTATTAAACGCATCAGCAATAATAGAATCAACTGGCAAAGCCAGGTTCACTCCTTTTACTTTTGCTTTTTCAATAAGTTGTAATGCTAATGGTAATTTATCTTCTTCTACTAATGAACCACCAATAGATCCTCCCATTGCTTTCGCAAAAGTATACGCCATACCACCACCAATAATAATGGAATTTACGGTGTCTAATAACTTTTCGATTAATAAAATTTTATCTGAAACTTTTGCACCACCCATAATTGCTGTAAATGGACGATCAGCATGGTTCATTACTTTTTCTGCATTTTTTAATTCGTTAGCCATTACATAACCGAACACTTTTGCATCAGGGAAAAACTTAGCTACGATGGTTGTCGAAGCATGTGCACGGTGTGCAGTACCAAAAGCATCGTTCACATACACATCTCCATGCTTAGCTAATTTTTCGGCAAAAGCTTCATCTCCTTTTTCTTCTTCTTTATAAAAACGTAAATTTTCTAGCAATAAAATTTCTCCTACTTTTAAATTAGATGATTTATTGTAAGAATCTTCCGAAATACAATCGTTTGCAAATAGAACATTTGCAGCAGTAATATCAGATAAGTGTTTAACAATATGATTTAAAGAATATTTATCTACAGGTCCTTCTTTGGGTCTGCCTAAATGCGACATTAATACAACAGAACCACCATCACTTAATATTTTCTTAATTGTTGGAACTGCAGCTTGCATACGAGTATCGTCTGTAATTTGAAATTCAGCATTTAATGGAACATTAAAATCTACACGGATTAAGGCACGTTTACCTTGGAAATTAATAGAATCGATGGTTTTCATTGTTGTTATTTTTAAGTCAAAGCAAAAATAGTACATTATCTGACATGTCAAACCCCTCAACTGCGCTTCGCTTCGTTCGGGGACCAACCTTTATAGTGTTTTTTAAAAGAGAGAGAGGGAGA
>CAJBVG010000085.1 GCA_903958995.1 uncultured bacterium
GAGGAAGTAATCAGTATCGATAACTTATCGAATTCTGATGATACGAGAATTATTCAAGAAGCACTTTCTGGAATCGACATGATTATAGATTGTAATCAGTCGGGTGCAGCATTACGATTTTTATGTGCATTTTTTTCAAATCAACAGAATAGAGAAATTATTCTCACTGGATCTCAACGCTTAAAAGAACGCCCTCTAAAAATATTAGTTGATGCACTTAAAGAATTAGGTGCAGACATTGAGTACTTAGAGAAGACAGGCTTTGCCCCTATTAAAATAAAGGGTAAAGAGCTTATTTCTCATGCTCCTATTACCATACAAGCCGATGTAAGCAGTCAGTTTATTTCGGCAATGATTATGATTGGACCAAAAGTGAAAAATGGTTTGCAATTGCATCTCGAAAATAAAATTATATCGGCGCCCTATTTAAACATGACGATGGATATGATGCATGAAGCAAAAGTGCATATCATCTTAAACGACCAAAGTATTATAATCCCCGAGCAAGAATACGAGCAATGTAATTTTTACATTGAACCCGATTGGAGTGCCGCATCGTATTGGTACGCAATGGTTTCATTAGGTGTTGAAGAAATATATTTACCAGGATTTAAATCAAAAAGCACACAAGGCGATGCGATTTTAGCAGAGTGGATGCGAGATTGGAATGTTGAAACCACTTTTGAAGAAGAGGGCATTCGCTTAAAACATACCGAACATTTTGCACCTGCTGATTTATATGATTTTGTAAATTGCCCAGACATAGCACAAACATTGATTACACTCTCTGCTTTACGTAAACATGCATTGAAGTTTACAGGAGTAGAAAGCTTAAGAGTAAAAGAAACAGATCGCTTGGAGGCAATGCAGAATGAGTTAGGGAAGTTAGGCGTAGAAATGCTTATTTTGGATTCTGGACATTGGACACTAGACACTGGACGCTGGACACTGGACGCTGGACTTAGTATTGAATCGTATCATGATCATCGGATGGCGATGGCATTTAGTATATTAGCCATGGTTGTTCCTGAAGTAACTATTGAACACCCAGAAGTAGTTTCGAAATCTTATCCGAACTTTTGGAAAGATATGGAAGTGCTGGGGTTTTCATTGAGTAATGGGTAATGGGTAGTTGGTAATTGGCAACTTGTTATTTACAATTTAGAATTTAGAATTTACAATTTAGAATTTATGTCATCAAATACATTCGGACAATTATTTAGAATCACAACATTCGGCGAATCTCATGGTGCGGCGATTGGTGTTGTTATTGATGGTTGCCCATCGGGAATTGAAATCGACCTTGAGCAAATTCAACATGAATTAAATCGCAGAAAACCTGGTCAATCTAATATTACTTCTGCGAGAAAAGAATCGGATGAATTCGAAATTCTATCAGGAATTTTTGAAGGTAAAACTTTGGGAACCCCAATAGGTATTATCATTCGCAATGAAGACCAAAAATCTATAGATTACGACTATTTAAAAGATACTTATCGTCCTTCGCATGCCGATTATACTTACGAACAAAAATATGGCATACGCGATTACCGAGGAGGAGGAAGATCATCTGCTCGTGAAACTGTTGCGAGAGTTGCCGCTGGAGCAATTGCAAAACAAATTTTAGCAAGCAAGGGAATTGTGATTAATGCTTTTGTCAACCAAGTAGGTAACATTAAATTAGAAAAGCATTATTCAGAGCTTAACTTCCAAAATATTGAAAACAACATTGTTCGTTGCCCCGATGAAACGGCGGCACAGCAAATGATTCAGGCCATTGAAGAAGTAAAAAAGCAAGGCGACACTTTAGGAGGAACTATACAATGTGTAATACAAAATACACCAGTTGGACTAGGAGAACCAGTGTTCGATA
>CAJBVG010000086.1 GCA_903958995.1 uncultured bacterium
AATCTTCGCAAAGCTATAAAGAATGGACTTTCTGAAGAAAAAGCATTGGATGCATTAACTCGCGTTCCTGCACAAATGATTAATGCGTCGAACCTTGTTGGAGAATTGAAAGCTGGAATGAAAGCTAATTTCCTTATCACAAATGGTGATATTTTTACAGATGAAGAAGCTGTTGTTCAATCGAACTGGATTGCAGGTGAAGAAAACATTATTGATGTAGAAAAAGGAGTTGACATTAGAGGAACTTATACATTAAAATCAAATGGTCAATCTTATAACTTAGAAATTTCTGGATCTAAAAACAAACCAGACTGGTCGATCATTAACGCAGACAGTAGTAAAACTAAAATCAATACTACTTGGAATAACAATAGTGTTTCCTTGGTATTTCAACCAAATGATTCTACGATAATACAGAAAGTACGCTTAAGCGGAACGATTATAGATGGTAGCACATTTAAAATTGTTGGGCAAGGAAACATGAACAACAACAATATTGAATGGGTGGCTACCCGTACAAAATTATTTACAGAAAAAGCAGATGACAAAAAAGACGACAAAAAAGAAAATGATGAAGTTGGACCAATTATATTCCCATTTACAGCTTATGGTTCTACACAATTACCTAAAGCAGAAAAATGGTTAATAAAGAACACAACCGTTTGGACCAATGAAAAAGAAGGCATTCAAGAAAATACCGATGTACTTATTAGTGCAGGTAAAATTATAAGTGTTGGTAAAAACTTAAGTGACCCTACAGCAAAAATTGTAGATGGAAAAGGCAAACACTTAACGCCAGGTATTATCGATGAGCATTCGCACATTGCTATATCTCGTGGAGTAAACGAAGGCACACAAGCTGTGACTTCTGAAGTTAGAATTGGTGATGCACTAGACCCTGAAGATGTAAATATTTACAGACAATTAGCAGGTGGTGTTACTACTTCTCATTTATTACACGGTTCGGCAAATCCGGTTGGAGGTCAAACAGCACTTATCAAATTACGTTACGGTAAAAATGCTGAAGAATTAAAATTCGAAGGTGCTGATGGCTTTATCAAATTCGCTTTAGGAGAAAATGTTAAGCAATCGAACTGGGGTGATGATCAACGCGAACGTTTCCCTCAAACTAGAATGGGAGTAGAGCAAGTATTTGTAGATGCCTTTACTCGTGCTCGTGAGTATGAAAAAAATAAAAATGCTAGAAAAGATTTAGAGTTAGATGCCTTATTGGAAATTCTAAATAAAAAACGATTCATCACTTGTCACTCGTACGTACAATCAGAAATTAATATGTTGATGAAAGTGGCTGATCAATTCAATTTCCCAGTGAATACCTTCACCCATATTTTAGAAGGATACAAAGTAGCTGATAAAATGAAAGCACACGGAGCAAACGCTTCTACTTTCTCGGATTGGTGGGCTTATAAATATGAAGTGGTTGATGCTATTCCTTATAATGCAGCCATCATGACTAAAGAGGGATTAAATGTTTCTATTAATTCTGATGATGCGGAGATGGCTCGCCGCTTAAATCAAGAAGCAGCTAAATCGGTTAAGTACGGCGGACT
>CAJBVG010000087.1 GCA_903958995.1 uncultured bacterium
CAGATTATCCCATTAACATATTAACATATTGATTTAACAGATTATCCCATTAACATATTAACTTATTAATGTGTATTTTTGCAGAAATTTAAAAATCAATGATTTCTGTATCTAATTTATCGCTGAAATACGGCAAAAGAGTACTTTTCGAAGACGTGAATGTGAAGTTTACACCTGGTAACTGCTATGGCGTTATTGGTGCAAACGGTGCTGGTAAATCAACATTCTTGAAAATTCTTTCAGGAGAAATAGACTCTACAACAGGTAATGTTTCCATTACTCCTGGCGACCGTTTAGCGGTTTTAAAACAAAATCACTTTGAATTCGACCAATCGCAAGTATTGCAAACGGTTATAATGGGACATAAGAAATTATGGGACATCATGATCGAAAAAGAGATATTATATGCAAAACCCGATTTTAATGATGCCGATGGTGAACGAGTGTCGGAATTAGAAGGACATTTTGGAGAGATGAATGGTTGGAACGTAGAGAGTGATGCAGCATCATTGTTAAGTGGTTTGGGAATTAAAGAAGACCTTCATTATAAATTAATGAACGAACTTTCAGGTAGTGAAAAAATTCGTGTATTGCTTGCCCAAGCATTATTTGGCAACCCCGATATTTTATTACTGGATGAGCCTACAAACGACTTGGATATTGAAACCATTTCTTGGTTAGAAAACTTCTTAGCTGATTTTCCGAATACCGTTATTGTAGTATCCCATGATCGTCACTTCTTGGATACGGTATGTACGCACATTGCCGATATTGATTTTGGTAAAATGAATGTGTACTCAGGTAACTATACTTATTGGTATGAGAGTTCTCAATTAGCATTGAAACAACGTTCAGATCAGAATAAGAAAACCGAAGAGAAAAGAAAAGAATTACAAGAATTCATTGAGCGTTTTTCTGCGAATGCTTCGAAATCGAAACAAGCTACTTCTCGTAAGAAATTATTAGAGAAATTAAATGTTGATGAGATTAGAGCATCTAGTCGTAAATACCCAGCTATTTTCTTTAAACCAGAACGCGAAGCAGGTGACCAAATTCTTACGGTAGAAAACTTGGCTAAGTATGATGATGAAGGAAATTGTTTATTTAAAGACATTACATTTACCTTTAATAAAGGTGATAAAATCGCATTAATTTCTCGTGATAGTATAAGTACTGCAACATTTTATGAAATGTTGATGGGGAATTTAGAAACAAAGATTGGTGAGATTAAGTGGGGTGTAACCATCACAAAATCTTACCTGCCTTCTAATAATTATCCATTCTTCCATGATGACATTAATCTTATCGATTGGCTTCGTCAGTACTCAGTAGAAAAAGATGAAACCTTTATTCGTGGGTTCTTAGGTAGAATGTTGTTCTCTGGTGAAGAAACCTTGAAGAGCTGTAAAGTATTATCAGGTGGAGAGAAGGTACGTTGTATGGTTTCTCGTATGATGATGATGAACGGAAACGTATTGTTGTTAGACGAACCAACCAATCACCTCGACTTAGAATCAATCACGGCATTTAACAATTCATTAAAAGATTATAAAGGTACAGCAATGTTTAGTTCGCATGACCATGAGTTTATTCAAACCGTTGCGAATAGAATTATTGAAATTACTCC
>CAJBVG010000088.1 GCA_903958995.1 uncultured bacterium
CGCCTCACAGGTGATACCTACAAAGTTAGATTTACGATTTTTAAAGATCTAAATGGAATAGCTACTATGCCGACCACCATGGCTTTTTCTACCTATGTAAATGGAACGAATGCTAATGCGAACGTAACCTTTAACACGCCACGTGTAAATATTTATACAATGGAGTATGATCCAAAAGATTGTCCGCCTCCAGGGTCTAACTTAACTTTACAAGTGGGAGTGTTTGAATATACGTTAACTTCCGCACAAGCATTATCATTAAATAATCCTGCTGGGTATTACTTTTCTGCAGGTGATTGTTGTAGAAATGATGGAGCAACGAATGTATTGAATAGCTCAAGTTTAGGAATGACATTTACGATGGACTTTCCTCGATTGAGTGCAGGTTCAGCAACTCGATATAATAGTACACCTCGTTATGCGAGAGCTCCATTAGCGTTCTATTGCGTGGGTAAACCATATACCATTGATTGGGGTTGTTCAGATCCTGATGGTGACTCATTAGTATTCTCATTAATTCCACCTTCTGATGGAGGCTCGACAACAAAACCATTTGGTGTTGCATCTTATGCACCAGGTTATAATATTAATTACAATATTTTAGATGGGGTACCAGATTTAACAATCAACCCTAAAACTGGAATTATCAATTTTATTCCAACTAGAATTGGACGATATTTAGTTGGTTTTAAATGTGAAGAGTGGCGTAAAATTAGTGGTGTTTGGACAAAGATTGGCGCCATGATTAGAGAGTTTCAAATAGAAACTGTAATCTGCCCAGAAGCTCCACCAGTAACAGAAGATAATAACAATCAGAAAAAAGTAATTGTTGATACAATCAATTTCCCAGATGAGTATTCGGTAACCTTTACTTCACGTGATGCAGGTGATTCTATATTTATGTACATCCTACCAAATCTACAAGATAACGTATTAGACCCAAATAAATTCGAAGGTAAATGGGGAGAAGAAGGTACACTCTTAAGTGGAGGACAAGAAGCACAAAATTTAATCATTGGTGGGATTGGAATAGTTAAAGGTCAATTTAAATGGAAGCCTAAATGTAAAGAACACGTTAGGGAAGCTCCGTATAAATTTACTGTTGTAGTACGAGATCAAACCTGCCCATCACCATTTTATGATTCTACTTTCGTTACTTTATATGTTAGAAAGAAAGATAACCACTCACCATTGTTTACAAACAGTTACCATAATCAACCAGATACTATTCGTACAAATACCAATATTAATAAAAAAACAAAACGATACTATGTTAATGCTGGAGAACGATTCCAATTAGATGCCGATTCAATTATTAAAACATATGATATTGACTCAACACAAGTTGTAAATATTTTAATGCAACCAGATGCCTTTAATCCAGGTACTGCGAATGGTCGATTTGTATTTAGTGTTAATCAAGCACCTATACATTCTACTGCAATCTTCAGATGGGATACTCGTTGTGAAGATATGAGCGATACATCTTATAAAGTAAAATTCATTGCAATAGATGATGATTGTAAATTAAAAGATTCGGTAGATTTCAATATTGAAATATTTATTCGAGATCAACCCAATCAAAAACCAAGGTTCTCGAATTTTAATGTTGATACAGTTAGAATTCCAGAAGGAACAACCGATAGTTTTATCATCGCAATTTTCGATACTATACCTAATTTCTATAATCGATTTAAACATATTACCATATTACCAGATTTAACTGATTTTAATTATGCTCAATTAAACGGAGGTAGCCCTTTATCGTTTACTCAATTAGACGGACCAGATAGTTTGAAAGTAAAATTCACTTGGTCGCCAAATTGTTCGAATGTTAGAACGGAACCCTATCGATTAATATTACGTGCAATAGATGAAGCTTGTCCGACATTAACTGATATAGACACTGTATTTGTATACGCATTAGGCCCATTTAATTCAGCACCTGAATTCAGAGACAAAAATGATGTAACATATAGCATTATTGATACCACTATTTATGGTGGAGATGTATTTAATTTTAATATGTTTGCTGTAGATACCAATCAACGATTCGACTCAGTTTACATCACTTTAGATCAAGCATCTGAAATTGCAAACCCTACTATTGTTTCTAACATCGCCTATGTAATTCCAGCCATGGGTAAGGATTCAGCACGAACTGCTTTGCATTGGACAACTACTTGTGCAGATATTAGAACTACACCTTATACTGCTAGAGTTCAAGCAAGAGATAATGAATGTGTAAATCCAGAAAAGAGTTATTTAACATTTAACATTACGGTTAGAGAAAGGCCGAATTATATTCCATTGTTCACCTTTACTAATACTGCTGAAACGATAGATACTTTATATGCAGGGGAGACTTTAAATTTAGATCTTACTGTATTAGATACTACAATAGGGGAGTTTATAACTTTAGATACAACCTACACAAACATTCCATTTAATTTACCCAAACCAACAATAACAAGAGCGTTTGGATTAGGTTCAGATACATTATCAACCAATTTAAATTGGTTTATTGATTGTAGTTTAATACGTGATGAACCTTACATTTTAAAAATTGCTGCTTGGGATGGTGCTTGTCGTAATCCACAAGATTCAGCTCGTCATACATTTAAATTTTATGTATTTAGGAACCCAGACTTAGCACCTAATTTCTCAATTGGTAGTGACACTACTATTGAATTAGTTGCAGGAGAAAAATTCAATCTTGATTTAAATTCTTCTAGTGTGATGAATGGAGATTCTATTTTAATTGCATCTACTGGCGAAGTATACGGTGGTATAGCAGGTAACCTTGCAAAATTTGAGCAAACGAATTCACAAGGTCAGGCTACTGCTAGTTTTTCTTGGGAAACTAGTTGCGATCAAATTCGAGATAGCGCATACACCGTATTTTTCACAACATCTAACCCTCCTTGTAAAACTCCAGAAGATGGGTTTCGTATTAAATTTAAAATTATTCCTAACACAGATTTAACAAATGTAATACCGAATGTTTTCTCACCAAATGGCGATAAAATAAACGATACTTATAAAATTAATAAACAATACAAAGTGTATTGTGATCCAGGCTTTAAGTTTACGATTTTCAACAGATGGGGTAAGATAGTTTTTGAATCTACCGATCCGGATTTTGAATGGGCAGCGGATGGCTTAGGTTCGGGTACTTATTTCTATACCTTAGAATCAAGAGCTAGATCACAATCAGGTACAATAGATATTATAAAATAATAACAGATCAACATATGAACATTATCAAGAATTTTCAAAGAAATTCTAGACTAGCTACCGGTATTTTATCGGTAGCATTTCTGTTTTTTACTAAAGTTGGATTTGCACAAAGCTTAGATGCTGGGATAACTAACTTTACTTCACCTCTCGGAGCAGCACATACAGGTGCTAGTAAATTGTTAAAAGTTACCGTTAGAAATTTCGGTAATGCAACAATATCCAGTGTGAAAATTGGATGGAGTATCAATGGTATAGCTCAAGCTGATGTTACACAAGTGGTGAGTATGCCAGCTTCAAGTAATACGTTGCAAATTTCAAATGGCTCAATTACCTTGAGTAGTACATATGTTGATGCACTAAACAATACTGTAGTAGCTTACGTCAAAGAAATTAATGCTACATCTGCAGATATTAATCCTTTAAATGATACTATTCGTGCAACCTTTGGGTCACCATTAGCTGGTGGAGTGAAAACAATTGGACGTATTGCTTGTGATTACTCAAGCATTACTCAAGCTGTTAATGCAATTTTATATAATGGTTTAAGTGCTGATATATCATTCAAAATAAAAGCGGGTTCTTATACTGATAATATTGATATTGATGCAGCTTATGTATATTTTCCTAGTGGCACGAAGAAAATAACTTTTGAAAGTTTTTCTGGCAAAAGAGATGTTATATTAATATCAGAAGCAGCTCAACAAACCAGCGTTAAGCTTAATGGTATTGATAAAGTAACCTTAAATAATTTACGTATTGTTAATAGGAATATTGTTACTGGTATTGGAGTTCAATTGTTTAACGGTGCAAACAATTGTACGATTAAAAATTGTGAGATTACGGTCGATTCAATTTCAAACTCAAAAGGATTTGTAGGTATTTTAGGGGCATCAATGGGTGCTTCTCCTTCTTATGCATTAACGGCTTCAGTAGGTGGTTCCGCTAAATATTTGTCGGCAAAATACAATAAAATTTCAGGTGGTTATTATGGTATTGCATTACTTGGTGCTAATGCTCCAAGAGATACAGCAACAGTAATTGATAGTAATATTATTCAACAAACTTCTTATTATGGCATAAACGTAAGTTTTGCTACGAATATGAAAGTTAGAGGAAACAAAGTGTATTTCCGACCATCTGCAGACATGAAGTCTACAGGATATTTCTTTTCAACTATTTCTACTTTTTTTCCAGGGAACATTGATATCATACGCAATTACGTTACTGATGCAGGTCAATATGGAATGTATTTAAGTAATGTAATTGGTACAGTTGCAAAACCATTGAACTTAAATAACAATATGATTGCTGGTGGGTTTTTTAACAATTTCAGTAATGCGCCAACAAATACTTTTGATCTAGCACAAACACCAGTTGGTTTATATTTATTTACTGTAGGATGGGCTAATATAGTATTTAACTCTGTGTTAATGGATGCTCCAACTAAAACGGGAACTGTTGACAATACTACTGCTTTCTACATAAATGGAGCTCCTGCAACTGGTAATATCTATGTTTACAATAATATTTTCTATAATGCGAATAAAGGATATGCATATTACAATGCTTCAACAGTAACACCAATTGTAGCATCAGATAACAATGATTTATTTGTATTGAATTTAGATACAAATGCAAATAATGTTACAGGTTTCGCATGGCATGGTGGTATTGCTCGAGTTAAACCGAGTGAGTTTACAGCAGCAATAGCTAGTAATAAAGATAAGAACTCATTATCTATTGATCCAGAGTTCTTTTCTAATTCAGACTTACATACTTTATCTCCAAACTTAGATCAAAAGGGTAGTTCTACACCTGGTTCTCAAGCTCAATTCGATTTTGATGGTGAAGTACGTGATGGTATTTATAATGCAAACTTACCCGATATTGGTTGTGATGAATCTGGACCAGGTGGAAATGATTATGCTATTATTGGAGTAACGCCAGATGTGTTCCGATATAAAAAAGCAACTCCTTGGTTTATAACTATACGTTGGCAAGGATCAGGTAGTGGTAATAAAGCGTTTGATTTTAAATATAAAATAGATGGTGTGGACCAACTTGGAGAAGAAGAGTCTATTCATACTCCTATTACCACTAGATTAACTGCAAATATGAAAACGCAAACGATAGCAGTTCCTATTGCGAATTACATAACTCGTAATAACTACGAATCGTTTAGGCTAACAGTTTATTTTGTAGTTGGAACTAACAACGGCGATTTACGTACGATGAATGATTCAATTTCTGTTGATGTTTGCGTTGGTTTAGAAGGTACATTTACGATTTCACCAACTTCAACCCCAAACGATTCAACATTTACGAGTTTTCAAGAAGTGTATGACCATTTAAAATGTGGAGTTTCAGGACCAACAATTATTGAGATTGCAGATGGTACCTATGATGAGCAAATTAACATGTGGAAAATTCGTAATTCATCTCTAATAAACAATATTACATTTAAGTCGAAGAACAGCGTTTTTGCTACAAAGTTAACTTATGCAAATGGAACTTCTGAGAACCATGCTACATTGTTATTTAACAATGCACAATATATTACCTTCCGCGATTTAACTATTGAAAGCAGAAGTCAATCAAATGGAACTTGTATTCAACTTGCAGGTAATTCGAAATTCAATACTTTTCGAAATAACATAATAAAGATTGACTCCACCCAAACAAATTTCCCGAATACATTAGCATGTATTGTAGCTACTAAACTAGGTTCATTATTTAGTGGGCAATATGCTAGTAATGCTGCAAGTAATACCATTATAAATAATAAAATATTTGGTGGATATTATGGAATTGCAATGTTTGGTACCGATACCGATAAAAGAGATTTAGGTAATATAATTCAATCTAATACCATTACTAGTTTTCATAAGTACGGCGTTTATTTAGAATATTCTGATACAAAAGTATTGGGCAATGTACTAACGGGAAAATTTGGTATGGATCCTCAAGGGGTAGCTATTTATGCTAAAAACTTAGGAGATAGAAATGGAGTATATTATAATGACATTTCAAGAAATAAAATATACGACATCACATTTCAAGGTATTCAATTGTTTCAGTGTTTAGGGAATAAGAATATTGGCGCAAAGAAGTCAACCTTTGTATTGAGCAACAATATGATTGGTGGTGGTTTTACCACATATAGCGCGAGTACTTCAGGTATATTTTTAAATACTTCTTTAGCTATTTCGATTTTGCACAATACCATTTACATGGATGCCCCGAGAACTTCAACTACTACAGTAGAGGTGAATCCATCATCAGGTCGTTGTTTAATTGTAAACAATACGAATACTGATATTGAGGCTTTAAATAATATTTTATATTCTAGAAATGGTGGTATTCCTTTAGAATATTATACTAGTAGTAATACAGCTACAACTGGTTTGATTGTATCTGAAAACAACTTATACTATACATGGTACAGTAGTAAAAACACTCCATTAATTTTAATTCGTAGAACAAGAAATACTAAACAAGGAACAAGTACTAAAAACTATTCGTTCTCACAATTATCACAATCACCACTTTCAGCATTGTCAGCTTTCAAAGCTGATGTTGGGAATACAACTCGTGATCGTAAATCATTAGCATTACCAGTATCTTTTGAATCTTTACCTTATAATTTTCATACTTACGATTTAACGGTAGAAAGTAAAGCGGCTGGTGGGCAAGAAGTAACTGACGATTTTGATAACCAACCACGTAAATCGAAAACACCAGATATTGGTGCAGATGAATTTACAGTGCCGAATTACGATTTGGATTTAAATAAAATTCTGAATCCATTATTTTCATCTTTAAAACCAAATGAGGTTCAAGTTTTATTACGTAATAGAGGTAAATACTCATTAGAAAACACAAAAGTTGTGTTAAAGTATACGGTTAC
>CAJBVG010000089.1 GCA_903958995.1 uncultured bacterium
AAATTTGATGCGCAAACTTGCTATGCTAGTTGCCACATGTTTACTCCTTACTTAGATCCTACTACAACTCCAGCTACTATGGTTGCAAACCAAAGTGGAAATCACTACACTAATGGTGCGAGTGAAAAAATTGATATGTGGTGGATGAAAATCGGAAGAGATCCAATTCATGGTCAATTCTCTGATGAGTACCAAGATTGGGCTGGAGGTCCATCAATTACAAGTTTAGTAGGTGGTAAAGGAAACGGTCGTCACCAAGATGATCAAACAGTTTCTGGTGCTTCTTCAACTTATCCTTATGGTCCAAGTTATTCTTCAAATGCAAGTGGAACTGGAACAAGCACAAATACTCAAAAATTAAACATCACTGGTAAAACTCCTGTAGTTTCAGTTTCTGTACCTAAATATATTATCCCAGGTAGAACAGACTACTATTATATCTTATCATCTGAAGTTACAGCTGGAACTGCTAAAACAGTTACTGCGGTTGACTCTTTCGGTGTACTTACTTTAAGCGATGGTTCTACAATTGATCCTAATGTTGGAACAGATTACAAAAGAATTGGTGATGTAATTTACGGTGGACATGGTTCTAAAGTTATTCCTAGTTATGTTTCTGCTCCATTAACAAACGGACGTGCAGATATTTCTTGTCAAGCTGTTTACACAGGTTCTACTTGGGTTATCGAATGGAAACGTTTGTTAAAAACTCCAGGCGTATTAAAACAAGATGTTGATTTTTCTACTTTAGAAGACCAACCATTTGGTGTTGCAATATTCAATAAATCAAATTACCAACACGGTATTAGACCAAACTTAATGTTGAAATTTCAAAAATAAATTTTGCAATAAATAACAAATTAATTAAATGATTTAAATAAATAAGATCATGTCATTAAAAAAAATCGTGATAGAAATGCTGGTAATTGCCATTCCTGTCATTGGCTTGCAAAGTTGTTATGAAGTTGCTACGGTACTCCCAGATACAAATGTGGAGATTACTACCGACGTGAGTTTTAAAACTGATATCGTACCTGTTCTAAATCAAAATTGTAGCATGAGTGGTTGTCATAGTACTGGTGGAATTAAACCAGATTTATCAGACGCAAATGCATTCAGTTCTTTGGAAAAAGGAGGATATTGGGACTCTAATACACCAGAAAATAGTAGTATCTATTTATGGTTAACAGGCAAAAAAAGTTCAATAATGCCGCCAAATGGAAACAATAATCCATCTAACATTAATCAATATATGTTAGCCTGGATAAAACAAGGTGCTAAAAATAATTAATAATCAACATCATGAAAACACTTTCAAATAAATATTCATATTACTTACAGTGTTTTATCATAGCTGTTTGCTTCATCGCAATGGGGAATGTTTCCTTAGCTCAAGATAACACTGAAGTAACGCCGGTTGTTAAAAACGAACTGGTTAAAAAAACCTTTATCGGCAATTTGCTGATTGATAACCAAACCTGTATGGTTCCGGTGAAAGGTGTATTCGAATTTGTGATTCAACATCGTTTCGGTGTGATCAACAATGGATACAAAGATTTCTATGGTTTATATGCACCATCAAATATCAGATTAGGATTTAATTATACTCCAATCGAAGATTTGCAAGTAGGTTTTGGTTTTACAAAAGAAAGATTAATGTGGGATGGTAACTTGAAGTATGCAATCATCAAACAATCAAAAGTTGGTGGTTCCCCAGTAAGTGTTACCTACTACGGAAACTTTGGAGTAGATACTCGTCCGAAAGAAGGAAACTTCGTAAACAACGCGGATCGTTTATCATACTTCCATCAATTAATTTTTGCTCGTAAAGTAAACAAAAAACTATCTCTTCAAGTTTCTCCAAGTATCTCTTGGTTCAACAACGTAGATGGTTACATTAGTTCTGATGGTTCAATTAAAGCAAAATCAGAAAACTTACATTTTGGAACAGCATTTATGGGTTGCTATGCAGTTAACGATAACTTCTCTGTGATTGCAAATTACGATCAACCATTTACACAACATCCTACTAACAATCCAAATCCTAATATTAGCTTTGGTTTCCAAGTAGGTACTGCTACACATACATTTCAAATGTTCTTAGGAAACTATCAAAGTATAGTTCCACAATTGAATAATTTGTATAACAAAAATGACTATTCAAACAGTCAATATGTAATCGGATTTAATATCACTAAGCGTTAATAAATATTTCACAATTGAACATTAACAGGAGAGGCTGCCAATTGGTAGCCTCTTTTTTTGTGCCTCCCCAATCTGAATTTTAGAATAGAAATATGATAAAAATCATATTTCTCGGTGAGCATTGTCATAATATATAAATGACTAAACTGATAAATTTGGTACAATCAAACAAGAAATTCTTTATAAAAATATAATTTTTACAATATGTCAGACACTCCAGACAAAAAAAATAACCAAGAGGATAACGATTCGGGAAGAAGAGACTTCCTTCGAATGGGTATTCTTACTGCCGGCTTAGCTATAGCTGGTGGTGGTTTACGTAAAGTATTTTCAGAGGATCATTCTGCCACTGGCGAAAAAGTACAAGCAATGACTGCTGATGGGAAACTAATTGAGGTTAGTTCTTCTCATATTAGCGAAGTGAATTGCTGCGCTGCTCCTTCAGCAGAATCGAGAGTCGGAATACCAGGTAAAAAGTATGTTATGGTAATAGACCTTTCTCGTTGCAAAAATGCAATGAAATGTCAGAAGGCTTGCCAAAAACATCACTTGTTACCAACACATGATAAATATCTAAAAGTATACAAGATGCAGGATTCTCCTGAAGCATCTCCTTATTGGATGCCGAAACCTTGTTTGCATTGCGATAAACCCCCATGTGTTAAAGTTTGCCCTGTAGATGCTACTTTTAAACGTAGCGATGGTTTAGTGTTAATCGATAATGAGCGTTGTATAGGCTGTAGATTCTGTATGGCTGCTTGTCCTTATTCTACTAGAACATTTAACTGGGATGAACCTCTTCAACCTGCTAATATAAATGAATACACATATTCTCCAGAGTCAAGTACACCCCGTAAAAAAGGTACTGTAGAAAAATGTGATTTCTGTCCAGATATGTTAAAACAAGGTCTATTACCACATTGTGTTTCTGCTTGCCCTAACGGTGTTTACTATTTTGGTGATGCAAATGAAGATACAGTAACTAATGGTGATGAAACTTTAAAATTCAGACAGTTAATAAAAGACAAAGCTGGATATAGATATATGGAATCATTAGGTACAGAACCAAGTGTTTATTATTTACCTGCTGTAAATCGTTTGTTCCCATTCGAAGAAGAAGCACCAACTGAAAACATATGAAAGATTTAGAAAAACCACATAACGAATCCGAAGCAATAGATATGCTTCATCGTTACAATGAAGATGTACTTCCTCAGAAATTTGGGAAAGCTGGGATGATATGGGTTTCATTTTTGCTAGCTGTTATTGTAGTTGGACTTTATAACTATGTACAACAATTACGTTATGGTTTAGTTGTAACGGGTTTGAGTGATACCGTTTCTTGGGGTATTTATATTTCAAACTTTGTGTTCTTTGTTGCAATCAGTTTAGTAGGTTCTTTAATCACTGCAGTTTTACATTTGTTGAATGTTAAATGGCGTGCACCACTGACTCGTATTTCTGAAGTAATTGCAGTATCAGCAATCGTATTTGCTGGTTTAATTATTATCGTTGATATGGGTCGTCCAGATCGTTTACTTAACATGTTCATCTATGGTCGTATTCAATCGCCAATTGTATGGGACGTTATTGTAGTAATGACATACATGACGATTAGTGTATTGTTGTTATACTTCCCATTGATTCCAAGTATTGCATACTGTAGAGATCACATGAAAAATATTCCAAAATGGCAACATAAGATGTATACATTCTTATCTCTAAATTGGAAAGATACCAATGGTCAATATGCGATTGTAAGCAAAGCGATAAAAATCTTATCAATTATGATTATTCCTGTGGCATTAAGTATCCACACGGTTACCTCGTGGTTGTTTGCAACCACTTACAGACCAGGTTGGGATAGTACTAACTTTGGTGCTTACTTTGTTGCAGGTGCATTCATGGTAGGAGCTGCTGCGGTAGTTGCTGCGATGTATATCTTACAAAAGTTCTACAAAAATTACGATCAATATTTTACCGATAAACATTTTGACCGTATGGGTAAATTACTTGTTCTTCTTTCTTTCGTTTATCTCTATTTTTCAGTGAATGAATATTTCATCCCTGGATATAAAATGAAAGGGGAAGAAGCTGAGCATTTGAAAGAATTATTTGTTGGGCATTATGCTCCTATGTTTTGGACAGTTCAGATTTTTGGCATGATTATTCCAATTATTGTTTTACTCTTCAAAAAAGGTAGAAAGCCTTTACCAATTTTTATCATGTCTGTTTTTGTAATTCTTGGCGCATGGTTCAAAAGATATTTAATTGTTGTCCCTACTATGTTACATCCATTAACTCCAATGGATAGATTGCCAGAAGCGGCTAAACATTATATGCCAACTTTCGCGGAATGGTCAATTACTTCTGCTTCTCTAGCAGGTGCATTATTGCTCATTACTCTGTTTGTTCGTTACTTCCCAATTATTTCAATATGGGAATTAGCAGAAGAAAGAGATATTCCACATCACACCATTTATAAGAATTTAAATAAATAGCTATGAAAAAGTATATCACATTAAATAGAAACTTTGTTGCGATACTTGTTTTAATCATCAGCTTTATTGCGATGAATGTAAACGCATTCGCACAAGAAGATTCTACTTCAGAGAAGCAAAGTGCTTCAATGAGTCTAAGCTATAAAATTGTAAATGGCATTAAAACCTTAAAGGTATCTGTAGAATCTAGAGTAGATGGTAAACGTGAACCTGTTGAAAATTTAATTGTCAATCTATATCTTAATGAAGTAAAGAAATACGATACAACTACCACTACTGGTTGGATGGGTAATTTACTAACGAATAAAGAAGGTGTAGGTGAATTTAAATTTACAGAACGCTTTAATGAACTTACTAAAAATATGCATGAGTTTCATTTTTTAGCAACATCTAATAGCGATTTGAGATATGAAGATTCTGAAGCTGAAACTTTCATCTATGATGTTTTTGTAAAACTAGACGTTGTTACCGAAGATTCTATTTCTACAGCAACTGCTACCTTAACAAAATTTGTTGATGGAGTAGAAGTTCCATTAGCGGAAACAGAAATTAAACTTTTTGTAAAACGCACATTTGGTTTATTCCCATTTGGTGAAGAAGGTGCTGTAACAGATGAAAATGGTCAAATTGTAGCAGAAGTACCAAGTGACATTATTGGTTTTTCAGACAAAACACTTACTCTAATTGCTCGTTACGAAGATCCTGATTATGATGGTAAGATTGAGGCATCTCAAAGTATTCCTTGGACAGTGATGCCGTATGAGAATGAAGAAATGGCTAGATCATTATGGTCAACTGGACATAATGCTCCTATCCCTTTAGTAATTGCATCAGTTACAATTATTTTGTTCATTTGGGGATTAATTTTGTACCTTGTTACCTTGTTATTTAAGATTAAAAAAGAAAGTAAAGCATAATTTTTATTTAGAATTTTCACTAAACACATATACATATGAAAAAAATAGTTAACAGCAAATTTTTAACATTCGCACTTACCTTATTATTTTTAGGTTGGGTGAATTTAGCATTCGTAGCTTCTCCAGATGGTGGAAAACCTTGGTCTGTTCCAGATGCAGCTAAAAAAGTAAAAAATCCTACATCTAAAACTGATGCAGAAGGTCTTGCAGATGGAAAAGCTTTATGGGCAAAACATTGTAAATCATGCCATGGTGCTAAAGGTCTTGGAGATGGACCTAAATCTAAAGAATTAGATACAGATTGCGGTGACTTCAGTGTGAAAGCTGTTCAATCACTTTCTGATGGAGAATTGTACTACAAAATTAAAGAAGGAAGAGACGATATGCCTTCGTTCAAAAAGAAAATTACTGATGACGAAGAAATTTGGCACATCGTAAATTTCATGAGAACAATGGCGAAATAGTTAAATTAATTTCTAAACAAAAAAACCGAACAGAGATGCTCGGTTTTTTTGTTCTTTAATTTAGCTATATTCGATATAGTCATATGGCAAAGCTTAAGAAAATACTAGACCTGCCTTCACTTACAAAGGAAAACTCATTAAAAACTTTAGTGGAGAATAGGACTGTATATAATCTTGAGAACTGCGAGCTAAATCTTTTTGAAACTTACCAAAAATCGATATTAGTCCCCTTAAAATTTAACGACCTTGTTGTTACTTCAATGCTGCGTGGTAAAAAAGTGATGCACTTATTCGAAGACCCTGCTTTCGATTACTTACCTGGGGAATCTGTTATCGTTCCCGCAAACATAGAGATGGTCATCGACTTCCCAGAAGCTAGTTTTAATAAACCTACTCAGTGTTTAGCCTTAGCAATTGATAATCAGAAAATAGTCAATACTCTAAATTACCTTAATGAGAAATATCCTAAAACAGGGAATAGCGATTATTGGAAGCTCGACGAACAAAATTATTTCTTCAATAATAATGAAGATTTAGCCAATACCATAAATAAACTAATTACAATTTGTCAGAGTACTGACTTAACTAAGGATATTTTAGTTGATCTTACTTTACAAGAATTATTAGTGCGCATAATCCAAACACAAACGTTAACGAGTATTGACAAGTCAGAGAGTAAAATTTCAAATAGTCAATTAAAATATATTGTAGAAGCTATTCGCAAGAATTTATCCGACAAGCTCAACTTAAAAGCTATTGCAAATACATCCGGGTTGAGCATGCCTACTATGTATAGGATGTTTAAAAGAGAGTTAGGAATTAGCCCAATAGAATTTATTATCATCGAACGAATTAAACATGCAAAGAGTTTATTAAAAGACAATAACCTCTACATTAAAAATGTTTCCTATGAATCGGGTTTTATCGATACTAATTATTTTATCCGAACATTTAAACACTACGAAGGGATAACACCTAAACAATATCAACAGTTAACTCATAAAACAAATACAGATTAATCTTCTAAGTAGCGTAAAGAGTTAAGATTGCATAATTCATCTTCAGTAAACAATCTCGATTGTGTTAAGAACCTTAATCCCATTGGTATTTCCAACGAAAAGCTAGAGCCTCTTCCTTTTGTTACATGTATAGTTAAATGAGTATATTTCCAATACTCAAATTGGTCTTTATTCATCCAAAATTCACACCCATCAATTTCACCTAAGCAAACATCACTGTTGCCAATTATAAAATCTCCTTTTTCAAAACACATCGGTTGAGAACCGTCACAACATCCACCACTTTGATGAAACATTAGCTCGCCAAATTTAGCTTTTAGCTGTACAATTACTTCCGATGCTTCTGGTGTAATACTAACTCTTGAAATCATAATTTAAAATATAAAAAATACCGATAAAGAATTTCTCTATCGGTATTTCTGTTCTGTTGTAATTGACTAAAAGAACCCTAATTTTTGTTTGTTGTATGAGATCAACATGTTTTTAGTTTGACGATAGTGGCCTAACATCATTAAGTGATTCTCTCTACCAAATCCTGATTTTTTATATCCTCCAAATGGAGCATGAGCAGGGTAGTGGTGGTAACAGTTTACCCAAACTCTACCTGCTTGTATAGCACGCGGTACTTGATACAACTCATGAGCATCTCTAGTCCAAACACCAGCACCTAATCCGTACATCGTATCGTTTGCAATTGCAATAGCTTCTTCTGTTGTTTTGAAAGTAGTAACACAAACAACTGGTCCGAAAATTTCTTCTTGGAAAATTCTCATTTGGTTATGTCCTTTAAATAATGTTGGTTGAATGTAGTAACCTCCAGCTAATTCGCCATCTAATTTTTGTACATCACCACCACATAATATTTCCGCACCTTCTTCTTTACCAATTTTCAAATACGATTGTATTTTCTCGTACTGATCATTAGAAGCCTGAGCACCCATCATGGTATCAGAATCTAATGGATTACCCATTTTAATGGCTTTTGTTCTTTCAATAACTCTCGACATGAATTTGTCGTAAATGCTTTCGTGAACTAGTATTCTCGAAGGACAAGTACAAACTTCACCTTGGTTTACCGCAAATAATACAGCACCTTCAATCGCCTTATCAAAGAAATCATCATCATGATCTGCAATTGATGGGAAGAAAATGTTAGGAGATTTACCACCTAATTCCATTGTTACAGGAACTAAGTTTTCTGATGCGTATTGCATAATTAAACGACCTGTAGTTGTTTCTCCAGTGAATGATACTTTAGATACTCTTGGTGATTGTGCTAATGGTTTGCCTGCTTCTGGTCCGAAACCAGTAACGATATTAATAATACCTGCTGGAATTACATCTTGTAATAATTCCATTAAGCATAATATTGAAGTTGGAGTTTGCTCTGCTGGTTTAACTACGGTACAGCATCCTGCTGCTAATGCTGGTGCAATTTTCCATGTAGCCATAAGTAATGGGAAGTTCCAAGGAATGATTTGTGCTACAACGCCTAATGGTTCGTGTAAACAAATACTTACAGTAGTTTCATCATGCTCAGAAATGGATCCTTCCTCAGCACGGATTACTCCAGCGAAGTAACGGAAGTGATCAATACATAATGGTAAGTCTACGTTAATGGTTTCTCTGATTGGTTTCCCATTATCAATAGTTTCAATAGTAGCTAACAATTCTAAATTTGCTTCCATTACGTCAGCAATTTTATTTAAAATACTTGCACGATAAGCTGGAGATGTTTTACTCCATGTTGCAAATGCTGCATGTGCTGCATCTAATGCTAATTCTACGTCTTCTTTGCCCGAACGAGCCGCTGTAGTGAACGCTTTTCCGTCAATCGGACTTATGTTCTCAAAATACTCTCCGCCTACTGGAGCTACAAATTTACCACCTATGAAATTTTCATAACGAGGTTTAAAGTTGGGTCTAGTTTTTGCCATTTTGATATTTGTTTGTTTTAAGTATTAACAAATATTCCAATTAACTACCCCCTTTTGTAGCAGTATTAATTCAAAATGTAGCATTATTACATCACCTCACTTATTGATATTACTTGTATTAATACTTTTTTGCCTATATTTATTCAATAAGTATTTAATTTAAACATCATGGCTAAAGAAAAAAGCGTAAAAAAAGAAGCTAAGAAAGCTCCAGCTTTAACTCCTAAAGAAAAGAAATTAGCGAAACAAGAAAAGAAAGCTAAGAAAGACTACTAGAGTATCAAGTAGCGAGTATCGAGTAGCGAGTAAAAAAATCTCGATACCCGATACTCATTACTCAATACCCAAATAAGAGTACTCCTTATTCCCAACAAACCTTTCATCTGTTAAGGTTTTTAAAAAAGCAATAATTGCTTTTTTATCCTGTTCCCCTAAATCAATCTTCATTTTATTATTTGTAGAGTAATGGAATAAGACCATTTGTAGGTTCTTAAATCTCCCGTCGTGCATATAAGGGTAGGTTAATGCTGTATTACGTAAGCTTGGTACTTTAAATAATAATGAATCTTTCGTATTTTGGGTAATACCCATTCTGCCAATATCTTTCAATCCAGTGTCAACAGCTAAGCCATTATTCTGATAAGTATAATTGGTGAACAATGGTTCGGCATGACAAGCATTACAATTTTTCTTAAATAGTGAATATCCTTTTTCTTCTAACTCAGTAAATTTAATCTGGCTATTCTTCTTTTTTACTTGGTCGTATTTCGAATTGGAACTCACTAAGGTTAAACAAAATTGTGCAATCGCTTTGCTAACTCGTTCTCCTGTAATTGAAGTATCACCGTACGCTAAATAAAATACTTTTTTGTATCGATTATCTTTTCTTAAGGTGGTCACAACATTTGTGATGCTATTATCCATCTCTGCCGGGTTCTCAATGGGAGCAAGGGCTTGCGCATCAATATGGTGAATAGCTCCGTCCCACATCAACGATTTCGACCAAGCTAAATTAACCAAGGCAATGGAATTTCGTTTTCCTATTCGATTATCAATTCCATGACTTAAATCGTGATCAATATGAGTGAATCCAGTATTTTGCAAATGGCAATTCGCACAAGAAATGGTTCCATCTCTCGATAATTTCGGTTCGTAAAATAAAAGTCTACCCAATTTTATTTTTGCACTATCCAATGGTTTTTTTTTGAAATCATAGTTAGGTTTGGGCCATGTGTTTGGATAAGATAGTTCTACTTCTTTATTTATTTTAAAAGAAATAATAACAAATGAAATAAGAATTATAATTAGGTACTTCATCTTATTTATTACCAAATGCTAATTTCATTTTCTTTGATAGTTCTACAGCTTGCTTTCCAGGAATCATAATGGTATTCTCCTTCGTGAGATCTATTGTATAAAAGAACTTATCTAAATCAATGTAAATATCTTTTGTATACTTATTTGAAGCAGGATAAATAAGCGTTTGTAATGGGTACTCACCTTCATTGAACCCTCCAATATGGTATTGGAATTTATGATGGCGTGTAGGGCATTTGGGACTTGTCCCTTCCAGTTTTAAATTAATATATCCACTTTGCCAAGTCCAGTACATACCTTTTGTTGGGTCTAAATCTCCGGAATATATCCCTTCTTTATTTGTAATGCTATCAACACCAATGGAGAATGTAATGGAGTTAAATAGTAAATGAGATGGGACATACGTCGATGCTGTATAGGTAGAGTCATCGCTAAAATCAATTAATTTAAAAAGGTGTTTATTTTCATAAACTAATTGATCATTGAGCTTTAATTTCAAATCGCTGATGTAGAATTTAAACGTTTCTATGTTGATACTATCTTTTGTGACAGATTTTAAATGGAATTTTAATTCAAAAGGAATATGCTTTTGGGCAAATGAAGGAACTGAAAGGAAAAGTGTAATAAGAAAAAATAAAAATGTCGATGACCTTTTAATTTGGTTTTTTCCTTCCAAAAAGTGCAGCAAGTTCATGTGTTAATTTTTGAAAATCCTTTAGTTGATCATCTTTACAAATTAATGAAATTTCTTTAAAATGAGCAATATGTGTTTCTTCGATGTGTTTTTGAACAGTATTTATTTGTGCTACAATAGAATCTAAAATACTTTGATTTGAATCTAATGAAGAGTATAATTTCGATTTTAAAGTAGAAATTTCGTTTTCGTTTTTACGAATAGAACGCTGATGTTTCTCAATTAAGACATCATATTTCTTTACTTGATCTTCGTTAAAATGTAGTTTTTCGATGATAATGTCTCGTGGCCCGTTCTTTGGCATTGGTCTCTTGAAATGCAATGCAATCAAAGAAATATTTGAAATCAGTAGAAATACAATAATAATGGTGTAATATTTTTTCCTTTCCATTTCCTTAAATTAATAAAGCGAGTACGAATTGTTGAGTTGAAGTAAACTAGCTAAATCATAGCTATTAGAATGGCTAGATATAGGGTTTACATAGATTATGATGATAAAAACTACAATTGCAAAACAAGGAATTGCCCAATAAACCATTTCTTTATTTTCAATTTTTGTGATACTTTTTTCTATTTTATGTAGAATTTTAGCATACAGAAACGGGGAAACTTCTGTTTGTTTAATCCTATCTAATGGTGCTAATGTGTCTTTCATAATACTAATTTAGACGATGTTTCAATTCTAATCCCTCGAATAGTCTAGTATTTTATAAAGTTTTTGTTTAGCTCGCTGAATAAGGGATTCTACAGCTTTTGGACTAATTTCCATAATCTCTGCGATTTGTTGTTGAGATAAATGCTCTATTTTATGAAGAATGATGGCTGTTTTCTGGTTTGATTTTAATGAGTTAATTGCATTGAAAATTCGTTTCATGGATTCCTTTTGCTCTAATACTATTCCAGGGTGATTAAAATCGGTGGATTCATGACGTATTTCAATAGTGTCGTCTTTATAGATAGATTGAATATAAGCGAACCTTTTTTTTCGATTTTGTGATTTTATTAAGTCTAAGCATTTATTTACGGTTATTCTATAGATCCAAGTAGAGTAGGTGGA
>CAJBVG010000090.1 GCA_903958995.1 uncultured bacterium
AAAGTCGAAGCGAGGACGCTTCGACGAACGGAATTTACGCAAACCGTTTTTCTTCCCTCTCCAACCTAATCATCTCCGGATACGTAAGTCCATGGTACATGGCGTTGGCGGTCATTGATAAACGTTTGGCACGAGTCATTTCGGTTTTGGCGGCGTTAATCCAATTAATGTAGTACGATCGGTGGGATGGGAGCAGCTTCAAGAAATTCTCTATCATGCAATCCTCTTCTCTTAACGTTTCATGTAAGTCGGCAGGGATGTCAACTTTGTATTCAATATCTTCTTCCAACTGGCATGCCAATACATCTCCTTCTTTTTTGCGGAGCTTTGTGCGAAGTACATCATTTAATGCAATAATGAATTCTCCTCCTCCTACTGGTATTACAGCAATGCCTTTCACTGCACAAGCATCCATCTTTCCTTTTACTCGGAATGATTTTTTATTGTGAGCTTTTATTTGTTCTGCTAAGTCTTTATCTAAACTAATATACGTCCAGCCAGTTTTCTCTCCTTTCCTACCGTATTTTAATATTTCTGCACTGAACTTGATAATCATTTTTTTTGTTTTTTTTCTTGGGGAAATAAAGCTATTAAAAATTTTTATCAAAAACGATACTTTATTTTAATTGATTTTAGAATTTTCTTATACAGAATATATTTTACAAGAAAGAATCTTTGCGATTGTAATGTATTCCTCACGAATAAAAAGTTGTATATATGCAACTTTTTTAAAATAAATTTTAAAGTTATTACCTATAGTTATAATTTTATTTTGAAGGTCTAACAAGTATTAGTATGGGTGTAAGAGATAAGCGTTTCTTCGATTTAGCGTCGATCATTAGAAAACGAAGATTAGAATTAGGATATAAATCAGCAGAAAAATTTGCGTACGATAATAATTTAAATCGCTCGGTGTATCAACGTTGGGAAAATGCGGAAGATTTAAACGTAACCAGTTTAATTAAACTCTTATACACCTTAAAAATGAGTGCCAGTACTTTGTTCGGAAAATGGGAGCAGGTGAGTGATGATATGCCTCAGGACATACCAAGCGATGAGCTCTTGCTCTTAGCCGCCGAACGAAAAGCTTCTTACAAAAGAATTAAACCAACTAAAAAAGTAATGAAAGAAGTAAAGAAAAGACGTGCTCGTAGAATTAGAAATCACGAATAATTATTGTCGCTTGCTTATCTCGTCGCGGATACGAGCAGCTTTCTCGTAATTCTCTTCTTCCAAAGCTTTGTCGAGTTGTTCTTTTAATTCCGCTTCGGTAAAGCTCGCAAATCCAGAACTAATGTTATCCGGTATGCTTACACCTTCCGCTTCGTTAGATGGCTCTATATTTTCCAAGAATGCGAAGTCCGTACCTTCAATCATTATACCAGCAGATGCTAGAATAAATTCGTAGGTGTAAATCGGACATTGGTACCTCACCGCAAGTGCAATGGCATCCGAAGTACGTGCATCAATTTCTGCAGTCTTCTTCCCATCATTGCAAATCAGTTTAGCGAAAAATATACCATCCACTAAATTGTAAATAATGACTTCTTCAATCACTACATTAAAGTGGATGGTTAACGATTTAAATAAGTCGTGCGTAAGGGGTCTACTCGGACTCATTTTTTCAATTTCAATAGCAATGGCTTGCGCTTCAAAACCTCCAATAATAATAGGCAATCGTCTGCGTCCACTCACTTCACCCAATACCAAAGCATAGGCACCCGATTGTGTCTGACTATACGATAAACCTACTATATCCAGTTTGATTTTTTTCATGCAATACCTAACTTATGCGTTTGCTTTAAATGCTTTTACTGCTTCAATTAATTTAGGAACTACTTCAAAAGCATCACCCACAATACCATAATCGGCAACCTTAAAGAAAGGTGCTTCAGGATCTTTATTAATTACTACAATTACTTTTGATGAGCTTACTCCAGCTA
>CAJBVG010000091.1 GCA_903958995.1 uncultured bacterium
ATCAATATGCATTGGACGTAGAGGAATTTTCAAACGGCAATATTCTACTCTCGGGGGTTATTGATGTAAGAGGGAATACACATGTTATAGATTATAAGGCATCCTTAATATGTTTAGATAAGTATGGTAAAATGCTTTGGGATAGGCAATATGAAGTGCCTAGCAATAAAACTTATGGTACTATTGATGATGTATATTTTTCTGAAGTTGAAATTGCTAATGATAAAAGTATTCTTGCTTTCGGTAATATTTTTGCCTTCGACTCAACCTATCCGCATAATAATGGATGGAACCAGGATTTTCTTTTCCTCCACGCCGATAGTCTTGGTTGTATTATGCCAGGCACATGTCCCTTTACAGAAATAGTACAAACACCTGTAGAGCCCAATTATTTTTATGCTTATCCTAATCCAACAAGTAGTACAATAAGTTTTAAATCAAATTTAAGGTCAACCTCGAATATTCAAATTAAAATGTTTAATGCTATTGGGCAGATTGTACTTCAAAAAATAATTTCTGATTTTAACGAATCGATAGATGTTAGTGATTTTGCAAAAGGGATTTATTTTGTAGAACTAAGTGCGGATGAGTTTGTGGGAACGCAGAAGGTGGTAGTAGAATAGTTGTCAATGTGCCAATTAGCTAATGTGCCAATATAATTTGAACAATTAGCCATTAAAAATTCTAAATTCTAAGTTCTAAATTCTAAGTTGAATTAGATAATTAATTAATTGTCCAGCGTCTTTTGTCCAGCGTCCAATTGCTAGTTCGCAAATTCGCTAGTTCGTTAGTTCGCAATTTCACCTTATTCTTCTGGCACGATCGGATTCATTCGAATGAAATCCATTTTATATTGAAAGATAGCGCCAATGCTTTCGGCTCTAGTTTTAGCGAGTTTGGCTTTTGGTCCGTCGAAATGCTCATCTATGGTAGCAGAAAATAAACGAATCCATCTGTCGAAATGAAGCGCATGAATATGTGCGCTATGTTCAGCGTGTTTATCGAATGGTTGACCTCTATATTCGTTAGAATCAAGCAATAAGCTATTCCAAAAGGCGTACATACGAGGCAAATGGGTTTCCCAATTCACTTTCGCCACCTTGTTGAAAATGGGCGCAAGAAGCTCATCTTCATTTACTTTGGCGTAAAACGAATCAACCAACACTTTGATATCTTCTGTATTTTCAATATCTTTCCTCATACTTCTACACAAATATATTGCATTGCTATTTTTTAAAATATGATATAAATCATATTATATTTTGATAAAAATCAGGTGTTTTGTAACACTGTTGATATACTTTTACATCATAATTAAAGCAGAATGAGTGTCCTAATTTTATTAATCAGTATAAGTTTAATTGTAGCTCTAGGCTTCCTTTTTTCTTTTATCTGGTCTGTACGAAATGGGCAGTATGATGATGATTATACACCATCTGTTAGAATGTTATTCGACGATAAAGAACAAGAAATTCAAAACCAAGAAATAATAAACCATAAACGCTAACCAATACACTATTAAATATGCAAACAGAAAAGTTCTATTATGACAACAAGATTGTGCGCAACTTTGCATACGCGTCGATCTTATTTGGATTGATTGGAATGACCGTTGGATTGCTCATTGCTCTCCAACTTGTTTTCCCTCAACTCAACTTCGGAATCCCTTACACGACTTACGGTCGAATTCGTCCATTGCACACCAACGCAGTAATTTTTGCATTTGTGGGTAACGGTATTTTCGCAGGAGTGTACTATTCATTACAACGCTTATGTAAAGCACGTATGTTTAGTGACGTTCTAAGTAAGATCAACTTTTGGGGATGGCAAATAATTATTTTAGCCGCAGCAGTATCGTTACCATTAGGTTTAACTACTGGTAAAGAATACGCTGAGTTAGAATGGCCAATAGATATCGCCATTACATTAATTTGGGTTGTATTTGGTTGGAACATGTTTGGTACCATCTTAAAAAGAAGAGAGCGCCATTTATATGTTGCCATTTGGTTCTATATCGCAACGTTTGTTACGGTAGCCGTTCTGCATTTAGTAAACTCATTCGAATTGCCAATAAGCTTATTTAAAAGTTATTCGTGGTATGCAGGTGTTCAAGATGCTTTAGTACAATGGTGGTACGGGCATAATGCAGTTGCATTTTTCTTAACGACACCTTACTTAGGTTTAATGTATTACTTCGTTCCTAAAGCAGCGAATCGTCCGGTATATTCTTACCGTTTATCGATTGTTCACTTCTGGGCATTAATATTCTTATACATCTGGGCTGGTCCTCACCATTTATTATATACTTCTTTGCCAGATTGGGCACAGTCGTTAGGGGTAGTATTCTCGGTGATGTTAATTGCTCCATCATGGGGTGGTATGATCAACGGTTTATTAACACTTCGTGGTGTTTGGGATAAAGTTCGTGAAGATGTAATCTTGAAATTCTTCGTAGTAGCTATTACTGCTTACGGTATGTCGACTTTCGAAGGTCCGATGTTATCGCTTAAAAACGTAAACGCTATTGCTCACTTTACCGATTGGATTGTTGCTCACGTACACATTGGTGCTTTAGGTTGGAACGGTTTCTTAACCTTCGGTATGTTGTACTGGATTTTCCCACGTATTTTCGGAAAAGAGTTGTATTCTAAAAAATTAGCAAACTTCCATTTCTGGATTGGCACATTAGGTATCTTATTCTATGCTATCCCATTGTATTGGGCAGGTATTACTCAAAGTTTAATGTGGAAAGAATTTACTGCTGATGGTTTCTTGAAATATCCAAATTTCTTAGAAACAGTTACGCAAATCATTCCAATGTATGCGATGAGAAGTTTAGGTGGTCTATTGTATTTAATTGGTGTTATCGTTATGACGTATAACTTGATTAAAACTGCAGCATCGGGCAAATTAATTGCTAATGAAGAGGCGGAAGCTCCTGCATTAACAAAAGAAGTTGCTGTACACAAAGGCGAACACTGGCATCGTTGGATTGAACGTCGCCCTACACAATTAATGATCTTAAGTTTAGTCGTGATCTTAATTGGTGGAGCTATCGAATTAATCCCAACATTTTTAGTGAAAAGTAATATTCCTACAATCGCAAGTGTAAAACCATATACACCATTAGAATTACAAGGTAGAGATTTATACATTCGTGAAGGTTGTTATACTTGTCACTCGCAAATGGTTCGTCCGTTCCGTTCAGAAACTGAGCGTTATGGTGAGTACTCTAAAGCAGGTGAATTCGTTTACGACCATCCATTCCAATGGGGATCTAAACGTACTGGTCCGGATTTACATCGTGAAGGAAATAAATATCCAGATTCATGGCATTACAATCACATGCTAGAACCTAGCTCTATGTCGCCAGGATCTATTATGCCAAACTATGCTTGGATGTTAGATGATGATTTAGATACTTCGACTACAGCAGCAAAAATAAGAGCTATGCAAACTCTTGGTGTTCCATATCCAGCAGGATATGATCAAATCGCAAATGCTGATTTGATGCATCAAGCAGATTCTATAACTAAAAATTTAGCAGATGCTGGAATTAAAACAGTTTCAAATAAAGAAATTATTGCAATGATTGCTTACTTACAACGTCTTGGTACTGATATCAAACGTGATGTTGCATCTACTAAATAATTAATTGATTATGAAATTTGTAAACTATCTCAGTGAAATTGTAAACGTAGAAATCTACCCTATGATTTCACTGATAATTTTTGTTCTGTTCTTCGTAGGCCTAGTTGTTTACGTAATGAAAGCAGACAAAAATCATATCAAAGAAATGGGCGAATTGCCTTTAGAAAATAATGACGAAAACCTTAACTATAGCAAATATGAATAAGTTAAAACATATGATACGTCATACTTATGCGAAAAGCATTGCGTTGTTGATGTTTTTTATGATGATCATTTTAGGTAGCTATGCACAAACTGCAACTGCTATCGACCCCGCAGCAACTGCTGCCGCAACAGCAACTGCTACCGCTGGGGTTTCTTTGTGGAGTAGCCCTTTATTTTGGGTCTTCGCATTCGCAATCTTTGGATTGTTATTAGTGATTATTGCCATCGGGTCTGTATTGGTTGGCCTGGTAAATAATAAAGTAGCCGAAAAATTCGGTAAGGCTGCTGCGATATTCTTAGTGCTGTTTTTATTTGCAGGACAAGCATCGCAAGCGCAAAATACAACAACAGTAGCTACGGCTACTACACAAACACAAGCAGTTTTGGGTTCTTTAGAACCTAATACCGTAGTTGTACTTTCTGTTGTTGTTTTTATTGAATTATTTGTAATCCTATATCTATTTTCTATTCTACAAAAAATGTTAGTTGCTCTTGGTTATAAAGAAGCAAAAGAATCGAAATGGAGTTATTCGGCTATCTACAAACGCATGACGAAGTCTGTTCCACTAGAACAAGAATCGGATGTGGAAACAGATCACAATTACGATGGTATTCGCGAGTTAGATAATAGTCTTCCTCCTTGGTGGGTATACATGTTCTATATTACCATTGTTTTTGGTATTGTGTACATGATCTACTTTACTTGGGGTGGTGGTCCAGATCAATTAGCAGAATACGATAACGCAATTGCACAAGCTAAACTGCAAAAAACAGAAATGCTAAAGCAAAATGCAGCTAATGTAGATGAAGCTTCAGTAGTTGCATTAACAGAAGCGGCAGACCTTGCTAAAGGTAAGAGCACTTTCGTTACTAAGTGCGCTGCTTGCCATGGTCAAAATGGTGAAGGTGGTGTTGGTCCAAACATGACAGATGAATACTGGATCAATGGTGGTGGTATAAAGAACGTATTTAAAATAATTAAATATGGTAAACAAGAAAAAGGGATGATCTCTTGGCAAAACCAAATGAACCCTACAGAAATGCAACAAGTAAGTAGTTATATTTTAACATTAAAAGGAACTAATCCAGCTAATCCAAAAGCTCCACAAGGAACTTTATATGTTGAAGAAGCTCCAGCAACAGATTCAACTGCAGCAACTGCAGTAAAAGATACTACTGTGGTAGCATCTGCTAAGTAATATGAGAGAAGAAGATAATATTTATCAAGAGTTAGATCAAAGTTTCCGCGACTCTGTCGCAACAATAGATAATAAAGGCAAGAGGGTTTGGGTGTACCCTCAGAAACCAAAGGGCAGGTTTCATCAATACCGAGGGATGGTTGCCATCGCTTGTTTGATACTGCTCTTTGGCATGCCTTTTATTCGTCTGAATGGTGAACCGTTTATGATGTTGAATGTTCTTCAACGTAAGTTCATTATTTTCGGACTCGTTTTTGGCCCACAAGATTTTGCACTTCTAGGCTTAACCATGATCACCTTTATGGTGTTCGTGATTTTGTTTACTGTAGTGTATGGTCGTTTGTTCTGCGGCTGGACTTGCCCACAAACCGTGTTTCTGGAAATGGTATTTCGAAAATTCGAATACTTAATTGAAGGAGATGCAAATAAACAACGTGCACTTAATAAAGCACCTTGGACTTTCAATAAAATTTGGAGAAAAACAGTTAAACATATTGTGTTTTTTGTGATCTCATTTTTAATTGCAAATACTTTCCTTGCTTATCTTATCAGCACTGATGAGTTATTTAAAATCATCTCGGAGCCTTTCGAAAAACACATTGGTGATTTAACTTCATTGTTATTATTTACCGGTGCGTTCTA
>CAJBVG010000092.1 GCA_903958995.1 uncultured bacterium
ATCCTCATTAAGTAAAAGCATACCATGCTTATTCTGAATATAATTGATCTTTTGTTGATGGATAAATGAGTCGATAGTCAACTCATTCTTTTCTGTACTAATGTACTTTATCTGCTTGCCGAGCTCGACATATTGAAAAGTATTCGTTACGGGTATAGTTGAATCGGCCTTACAATCAATTGATTGAAAACATATTAAAAGTAAACTGAATACGAGAAGCGCCTTTTTCACCCTGCTAAGTTGCCTAAGTTTTGCCTTATTAAAAATACCAATAAATTGGTATTGATGCCAATGCTTACAAAATAGATATTTGATTACTGAGTTTATTGGAAACTTTAAATTTGGTAAAGATGAAGGACGGGGAACCTTCATCTTTTTTTAAAGACCTAACTAAACCAAATAATCATATAAGGGCTAAATAGAAATGTTTAGCCCTTTTTTTTTATCTTTATTCAAGATGAATAGAGAGCTGATTCGTAATAACGAAAAATTCCAAAATGCCCTTGCTGGCTTAAATAAGCAACAATTACAAGCAGTAAACCAAATTGACGGTCCTGTATTAGTAATTGCAGGACCAGGTACGGGCAAGACACAGATTTTAGCTGCTCGAATAGGCAAAATTCTACTCGAAACTGATGCGGAAGCGCATAACATCCTTTGCTTAACGTATACCGATGCCGGTACAATCGCTATGCGTAAACGCTTATTCGATTTTATTGGACCAGAAGCGTACCGTGTACACATCCATACCTTCCATTCCTTTTGTAATGATATTATTCAAGAGAACTTGGATTATTTCGGCAAGCTTAACCTAGAAGCCATTTCCGATTTAGAGCGAATAGAATTGTTCCGTAAACTAGTTCATCAATTTAAAGAAGGGAACCCGTTAAAGCGTTATCGTGGCGATGTATATTATGAAATAGATCGTTTAATGCCACTATTCTCCATTTTAAAAAGAGAAAACTGGACACCAGAATATGTTTGCGAGAAAGCAGATGAATACCTCGAAATGATTGATAATGCGGAAGAGGGTTCTGACTTGTATAAAACTTTTCGTTATGTACGAAAAGGTAAAAATAATAACGCAGGTGATTTTAAGTCGGGGTACATAAAAGAAAAAGAAAGTATTAATTTATTAAAATACGCAGTAAAAGAATTTAATAATTATCAGCAAATCATGCGCGATGCGAATCGTTATGATTTTGATGATATGATTATTTGGATATTAAAAGCTTTTCAAGCAGACGAAAACTTTTTGTTGAGTTACCAAGAACGTTATCAATATTTTTTAATTGATGAATATCAAGATACAAGTGGTTCACAAAATGAATTGATTCGTTTACTGATTGATTTCTGGGAGAAACCAAATGTTTTTGTGGTGGGCGATGATGATCAATCCATTTTTAGGTTCCAAGGCGCAAACGTTGAAAACATTGAACAATACTGCCAATGGTTCCCACAAAACTTGGCTAAAATTATGTTGCAAAACAATTACCGTTCAACACAATCTATTTTAGATCTATCAAAAAATTTAATTGATTTCAATACGGAACGTATCCAAATGGATGGGCTTTCAAAATCATTGGTAGCAAGTAATTCAAATTATACAACAACTAGTATTACACCAAAAATAATTGAATACGAAACACCCATTCAAGAATTCGCTTCTGTTACTGAGCAGGTATATCATTTAATTACTATTGAAAATGTTGACCCCAAAGAAATTGCAGTAATTTATAAAGAACACAAATCAGGAGAAGAGTTAGCACAATATTTTCAGAATAGAGAAATTCCAGTTAGTACTAAAAAACGTGTTAATATTCTAACCATTCCTTTTGCAAAAAAACTAATCAACATTCTTCGATACATTGCTGCCGAAAATGATATTTCATATAGTGGTGATGAATTGTTATTCCAAATTCTTCATTACGATTTTTACGACATCAATCCAATTGATATTGCTAAACTGAGTGTTGAGGTAAACAGACATAACTACTCCAATAAAGAAAGAACTTCTATTCGTAGAATGTTAGTAGAAATGAATAAACATACGTCCGACTTATTTGAAGAAACTAGCGTTCAGCACATGCGTCGATTAAGTCAGGATGTAGAATATTGGATTAAAGAATCGAATAATTTAACGCTTCAAAACTTATTTGAAAAAATAATTACACGCGGTGGGATTTTAGCTTATATCTTAAAATCACCTGAAAAGACTTGGCTCATGCAAGTGCTTTCCTCACTGTTTAATTTCTTAAAAGAAGAAAGCAGAAGAAACCCAGATATGGGTTTGAAAGAATTTGTGAGCACTATTGATTTATTAGCAGACAATAATTTAAGTCTAGAATTAAACAAGGTATTATTTAACGAGCACGGTGTAAATTTCTTAACCTGCCACGGTTCTAAAGGATTAGAATTTCAACATGTATTTTTAATTGGTGCAACCAAAAGTGTTTGGGAAGGCAAAAGAAAGTACAGCAAAACTTATAAAATACCAGAAACCCTTTTCTTATCAAGCTCAAAAGGTAAAGATGAAGAAGAACTTCGTCGTTTGTTTTATGTAGCCATGACTCGTGCAAAAACAAATCTGCAAATTTCCTATTCATCAACTGATATGAAAGGGAAAGAAATTGAACGCAGTATGTTTGTTGGAGAATTATTAAGTGCGTCGAATATTCAACCTGAAAAGATTAGTATTGCTGATCCTCTGATTCTCGATTTCTTCGCATTAAATTTTATAGATGACAATGCTATTGTAAGCACAAGTTCAATTGATCATCATTGGATTGATAGTGTGTTGGATAAATATACCTTGAGTGTAACTCATCTCAATAATTATTTAAGCTGCCCATTGAAATTCTACTTCCAGAATTTAGTGATGGTACCAAGTGGTAAGAATGAAACCATGACTTTCGGTTCATCTGTTCACTGGGCATTAGAAAAGTTTTTCAGAGAAGTGGTCGATACACAGGAGTTCCCTCCTGTTAAAAATCTTTTGCGCGATTTCGATTGGTACATGATTCGTAACCGCGAAGCCTTTACGAAAGAACAGTTTGAGCGAAGATTGGAATATGGTCATAAAATTATTCCACCATATTATGAACGTTACATTAATGAATGGCATAAAATTGTAAGTACCGAAACTTCTATAAAAAATGTAGAAGTAAATGGTATTCCTATCAAAGGTAAAATTGATAAAATTGAATTTGATGGAAACAATGTGAATGTGGTGGATTACAAAACTGGTAATTACGAAAATGCTAAAAAGAAATTTTTAGCACCAAGTGATAAAGAACCTTTAGGAGGTGATTACTGGAGACAAGCAGTGTTTTATAAAATATTGATTGACAATTACCGCATTAAAGATTGGCGAGTAATTAGTACTGAATTCGATTTTGTAGAACCTTACAAAGAAGAATACGTTAAGCACAAAATTGTAATCTCAGCAGAAGATGTTAAAACCGTAACTAATCAGATTCAAGATGTTTATGCAAAAATTAAACGTCATGAGTTCACAAGCGGTTGTGGTAAGAAAGATTGCGACTGGTGTACTTTCGTGAAAAACAATTTTAGGGATGCCGAATTTGTATTCCCAACCGAAGAAGATGAGGAAAATGAAGACTAACTGTACTTTTTACACTAACTAAAAAGGATAGAATTTCTTTAATTTTCTCATTAATCTTATATTTGCATACAGTCTTCAAAAGACCAATTATAAATAATTGATTATGAGAGAAATACAATATAGAGAGGCACTTAGAGAAGCCATGAACGAAGAAATGCGCAGAGATGAGCGTATATTTTTAATGGGAGAAGAAGTTGCTGAATATAATGGTGCTTATAAAGTGAGCCAGGGAATGCTTGCCGAATTCGGTGCTAAGCGTGTTATCGACACTCCAATTTCTGAATTGGGTTTTGCAGGTATCGGTGTTGGAGCTGCTATGAATGGCATTCGTCCAATCATTGAGTTCATGACATTCAACTTTTCATTAGTTGCGATTGACCAAGTGATTAATGCAGCGGCGAAAATGATGTCGATGAGTGGTGGACAATTTTCTGTGCCAATCGTATTCCGTGGACCAACAGGTAGCGCGGGTATGTTGAGTTCACAGCATTCACAAAACTTCGAATCATGGTATGCAAACTGCCCAGGATTGAAAGTTGTTGTTCCATCAAATCCATATGATGCAAAAGGTTTATTGAAATCTTCTATACTAGATCCAGATCCAGTTATTTTTATGGAGTCGGAGCAAATGTATGGCGATAAAGGATTTGTTCCTGAAGAAGAGTATTACATTCCAATCGGACAAGCAAAAGTAGTTCAAGAAGGAACTGATGTTACGATTGTAACTTTCGGTAAAATGTTGAAAGTAGTGATGGCAGCAGCAGCAGAATTAGCTAAAGATGGCATCAATGCAGAAGTAATCGACTTACGTACTGTTCGTCCTATTGATTATCCAACGGTATTAACATCTGTTCGCAAAACAAACCGCATGGTATTCGTAGAAGAATCGTGGCCATTAGGTTCTATCGCAACAGAGGTAGCTTTTAAAGTTCAAAAAGATGCATTTGATTATTTAGATGCGCCTATCTTAAGAGTAATGGGCGGCGACGTTCCATTGCCATATGCACCAACATTAATTGAAGAATAC
>CAJBVG010000093.1 GCA_903958995.1 uncultured bacterium
CCCATATGGTTTCATTGAAAAATTTAATAAGGTCTATAATCTAAAGTAATGCTTGACAAAAATGGTATAGCGAAACGTATCGCTCAAGAAGTAAAAGATGGAATGTATGTTAACTTAGGTATTGGGATTCCAACCTTAGTTGCCAATTATATACCCGAAGGGATTAATGTAGTATTACAATCGGAAAATGGATTGTTAGGAATGGGACCTTTCCCAGAAGCCGGTAAGGAAGATGCCGACTTAATTAATGCGGGTAAGCAAACCATCACCACATTACCAGGTTCATCTATTTTTGATTCGGCGATGAGCTTTGGTATGATTAGAGCACAGAAAGTGGATTTAACCATTTTAGGTGCAATGGAGGTTTCGGAAAATGGCGACATCGCCAATTGGAAAATTCCAGGTAAAATGGTAAAAGGAATGGGTGGAGCTATGGATCTTGTAGCTTCTGCACAAAATATTATTGTTGCGATGCAACACGTAAACAAAGCAGGTGAAAGCAAATTACTGAAAGAATGTTCATTGCCATTAACTGGTGTGAAATGTGTAAAGAAAATAGTAACCGAATTAGCAGTACTAGAAGTATTACCTACGGGCGGTTTCAAACTCTTAGAACGAGCTCCTGGGGTTAGTGTAGAAGAAATTCAAAAAGCTACCGAAGGGAAATTGTTGATTGAAGGGGAGATTCTCGAAATGAATATTTTATAATTTTAAAATGAAACTATCTATCATCATCCCGATTTATAACGAACAAGATAATATTGATCGTTTAATCAATCGCCTAAAAGGTGTAGTATCTAAATTAGCTATTGATTGTGAATACATCTTTATTAATGATGGGAGTAAGGATGATTCCATTAACATCATCAAGAATTTAGCGGCAATAGACAGTTCAGTGAAGTACATTAATTTCAGTCGTAACTTCGGACATCAAATTGCAGTTACTGCGGGTTTAGATAAAGCTTCTGGAGATCGTATTGTTATTATCGATGCCGACTTACAAGATCCACCAGAATTAATCATCGACATGTTTCACAAAATGAATGATGGTTTTGAAGTGGTGTATGCTAAACGTAAAGCAAGAAAAGGAGAGAGCTGGTTGAAGAAATTTACAGCTCGAATGTTCTATCGTATTTTAAAAGCCATTACTTCTGTGAATATCCCTGTTGATACTGGTGATTTTAGAATCATGGATCGTAAAATAGTTGATGTGCTTAAGCAAATGCCTGAGCAACAAAAATTCTTACGTGGACAAATTTCATGGATTGGTTTTAATCAAACCTATGTAGAATACGAACGTGATGAACGTAATGCTGGTGAAACTGGTTATACTTATATAAAGATGATTCGCTTTGCATTAGATGGTATTACTTCATTCTCTAATTTCCCATTAAAATTCGCAAGCATCTGTGGTTTCGTAGTATCTGGTATTGCATTCCTAGTCGGTTTATATGCCTTATATGCAAGATTTATCTCTGGCCACTATGTAGAAGGCTGGACATCTATTATCATCTCCGTATTATTCTTAGGAGGAATACAACTAATCTCTATTGGAATTATAGGAGAGTACATCTCTCGCTTAAGCAGTAATGTTAGGAATAGACCGCTTTATATTATTGATGACACAAACTTATAATTTTGAATTTTGAATTTTGAATTATGAGTTTTGAATTTTATTGTTTGGCAGCAGACAGGGAATTCTAAGTTGATTTTATAGGACACAAAGAAAATAAAGAAAACGTTGTGATTAATATTTACAATTTAAAATTTACAACTTAAAATTTATTATTGTTCCTTTGTGGGCTAATAAATATAGGGGTCACAAAGGACTCAAAGTACACACAAAGTAACACAAAGTAACACAAAGAAATAAATAAGAAACCCTTGTAATTTATATTTACAATTTAGAATTCAAAATTTAGAATTATTAAAATTCTTCATCATCAAAATCATCATCGAAATCCGCATCAAAATCATCAACACCTAAATCCAAATCCAAGTCGTCGTCCTCATCGTCGATAATACGAGATTTAGGAGCAAGCGTTTCTTTAGCTGGGGTAGCTTTACCATTAGATTTGTCGGCTGCTGTTTTACCTGCTGCCTTTTTAGTCGTTGCTTTTTTAGGGCTTTTCATTGGGATGAATTGATCTATTTTTTTATGTATTATA
>CAJBVG010000094.1 GCA_903958995.1 uncultured bacterium
ATCACTCGTTTTAATAGTTATAGTATATTTTATTGCATTTGAGAATAAATTACTTAAAACGTGATGAATCATATTTCGATCAAATCGCATCATAATATTTTTTTGATTTGATTTGATATTTATTTTAAAATTAGAATATGAATGCTCAGCTTTAACTTCGTTTAGGATTAATAATAAATCATAAAGTTCAAAATTAGCTGTGATTCCACCCGATTCAATTTTGCTAATTAACAATACTTCGTTCATTAACTCTGTCATTCGCTTTATTTGCTCATTAACTTTGCTAGTGTGCTTTTGAATTTTCGATGATAATTCTAATTCTGTATTTTCTGAAATCAATTTTATTAATTCCACACTTGAAGATATGGTGGCCAATGGTGTTCTAAACTCATGTGATACCATTCCAACAAACTTCGATTTCAAATCATTTAGTTCTCGTTCTCGTTGCATTGCAAGAACTAATTGATGTTCTGCTTTCTTACGTTCCGTGATATCGGTAACAGTACCTCGATATCCCAATATCTTATTATTAACAACTATCGCTTCAGCATATACACTTACATTCTTTAAACCAAAAATAGTTTTAATGGTATATTCTTGATCACGAATAGAATTATTATTAATAATTAAATCATTAAATGCTTTTGTTTTATCTGTAGAAGTATTTACAAAATATTGCGAGTAATTCTTTCCAATAAATTCTTCAGAACTTAAGCCGGTAATGATTTCCCAGGCTGGATTTAGATAGGTGAAGTACCCATCAAGATCGACGTTGAAAATAATGTCTTGCAAATTATTAACAAGGTCTCTGTATTTAGCCTCACTAATTTGTAACTTTTCTTCCGAATTTACACGTTTTGTAATATCAACTCCACATCCTACAACAATTTTAATGCTACCGTCTGGATTAAAAACGGGTTTCATTTTTCTCAAAACATATTGCTTGGTACCGTCTTTTCGATCATGGACTTCTTCATAATCATGATCTTCGGTATTATCTGCATTAATCGTTTTTAAAAATAAATCTCTTCTGAAATGTGCTGATTCTAAGGGTTTCTTTCGCTCTTTCACGTAATCAAAATCGTCTTTCCCTACTAACCAATCTCTCACATTTTTATCAGCAATAGCCACTTCATTCACAAATAAATATTGGTGTTTTTCATTAAACACTGCAATATCAACCGGTAATGAATTTAAAATATCTTCATAAAACTGCTTTTGCTGTTCTATCTTTTTATTTAAAGAAAAGGTATCAGTGATATCTTTATACGACCACATGTGGCCGACGTAAATATCTTTATCGAAAATTGGAATATAATCGCGTTGAAGAACTTTTAAATTCTTCATAAAAAGTAGTTCATTTTCTACTTTTACTCTATTATGTAAGATTGAATTAATGTCGTCAACAAAAGATTGCTCATCAATAAAAAGTACTTTATTGTATTCAGCGGCTTGTGAGCAATCGGCTCCAAGCATTTCTTCAGGTTTGGCTGGTATATTGAATAAATCACAAAAAGCCTGATTGACAAATTCAAT
>CAJBVG010000095.1 GCA_903958995.1 uncultured bacterium
ACATTTATATTAAAAGAATTAATTGCGAATCTGTAATTTAGCCGCGTGAATCGAGTCCTATTTTTTCTTTCCCTATGCTTATTCTCGCTAGGGGCTAATGCTTTTGTGGCTGATAGCTCTAAGGTTATTTACTCCTCGAGCGCTGTGCATTGGGTAAAACTTGCCGATACACATGCGGATACCTTAACTTTTCATGGACTTGATACCACTGCAAATAATTTTCAGATTTTTAATCCTATCCACACCAATATCGATGATAATGCAAGAATCTATTTAGGGAATTTAGGTTTAGCGACTACGTCCTTGATTTTTCAAGATCAAACGAAATGGGGATTTGATATGGGTCGCCATTCATTTGATCCTTACTTGAAACAAATCGATGATTTGAAATTCTATCGTACGTTTAGTCCATATACTAATTTGTATTATATCTGGAACAGAAAGAAAGAGCAATTGTTCTCGTTTAGTTTCGCTCAAAATATTGGTCCGAGAGTAAACTATGCGTTTAACTTTACACGCTTGGTTTCGGTTGGCGATTATGCTCGACAAGAAGCCGATCATTTGAATTATGATTTATCAACTTGGTATACTTCGAAAAATAGGAAGTATCAAGCTTTCGCAGCCATCATTAACAGTAGTTTAGTATTGCAAGAAAATGGTGGCATTAAAAACGATTCAATCTTCAGAGTAGCGTCCGCAATTAATTCCGAGTTCGAACCAGCGTATTTAAATAATGCTTCGAATAGAATAGATGATAAACATTATTTCTTAAAACAAACCTATGCTTTTGGTCCGACCGAGGTAATTAAAATCGATACACAAAACATAACAAGAATTCGCCCGACGTATCGTTTATTTCATGAGATTCGATACAATAATCGCAAAGACCAATACTTGGAAACCCCAATTGATACTGGTGTTTACGCGAATATCTATTTAGATTCTATTAATACAGGTGATGTATATCAATTGAAGCATTTTCAAACTCGTTTTGGTATAGAACATTACAAGCACACACTTAAGTCACATCGTATAAACTCTACTATTGCATATTTACGTTACGATAATATTTTATACAGAAATGATAACTATGCGGGTTTGTCTATTGCTGCAGAACAAACTTATCAATTATCTAAACGAGTAGAAATTCTAGCGAAGGCACAACAAGGAATTGTGATGGATTATTCTAATAATACGATGCTCGATGCAAAAGCTAAATTCTACAGTAAGAATGATTCTTCTGCGATTTCGTTGAGCTACGCATTTAGTGATATAGATGTGGATGTATTTTCGCAATCTCTCATTTCTAATCATCATACTTGGTCGAATGGATTTAAAAAAGTTCAGCATAATATTTTAAAAGCGAACTACGAGAATACGAAACGTAAATTCGAAGTTGGTATTACTTTAGGCAATGTCAACAACAAAGTGTATTACGATTCCTTAATGATGCCACAGCAATTGAAATCTTATCAATACATGCAATTGCAAGTAAAGAAAGCGTTCAAATTGGGTAAGTTCCATTTGTTAAATCAAGTTTACGTACAACAGAATACGGAGAAAGAGATTATGAGATTGCCGTATTTGTTTACTTACCAATCGTTGTACTTCCAATCATACGTTTTCAAAAAAGCATTGAATCTTAGAACAGGATTTGACGTACGTTACTATCCGAAAACACAATCTTACAATTACGACGCTGCGAGCTCGCAGTTCTACTTATCAAACAAAAGCTTTGGTGATTATCCAATCATCGATTTCTTCTTAACAGCAAGCTTAAAAAGAGCTGTGTTGATGTTGAAAGTCGATCACCTTAACCAAGGATTCTGGAATAAGGGTTATTACATGGTTGAGGGATACCCATTACCAGACAGAGTGGTGAAGATTGGTTTGAGATGGGCGTTCTATGATTAATATGTTAATGGGATAATATGTTAATATGTTAATGGGATAATATGTTAATATGTTAATATGTTAATGGGATAATATGTTAATGTGTTAATGTGTTAATGGGATAATATGTTAATGTGTTAATGGGATAATATGTTAATGATTAGTTGATGGCGATTTTGGTTCGGTTGGTGCCTTTGTCGGTGTAGATGATTAGTGAATACAATCCTTTCGGAACGTCTTTTATTTCAATTTTAAAATCTTCAATTTTTAATTCGCGAATTAATTGTCCTTGTAAATTATACAGTTCAATTCGTTCTGCGGTAGGAATATCAATGTGAAAAACACCATCCGAATTAGGGTTGGGGTAGAGGTTGATTTTAGGAATTTCTTCGTTGTTTATGCCAGTAGAAATTTCAACATAATCCGAATACTCATAACGATGTCTATATCCTTCACTAACTTTTATGCATTCTAATAAAGTATTATCGGAGTTGTATAGGTATGTGTAAGTGGCATAGTCGAAATGGGCCCATGATTTAGATGCAGTA
>CAJBVG010000096.1 GCA_903958995.1 uncultured bacterium
GCACCATTAGTGTAGTGATTTCCACTTTGGTTTGCAACCATAGTAGCTGGAGTTGTAGTAGGATCTAAGTAAGGAGTAAACATGTGGCAACTAGCATAGCAAGTTTGCGCATCAAATTTAGCTACCGAATGATCGATGTTCCATAAGAACGCTAATTTATCTTCTCCCCAACCTTCTCTTGTTAAATTACCATTAGCATCAAATGTTTTAGCATTTGGTTCTTGAGCCCATAAATGTGTAGTTGAATTAAAATACCAAGGTTGAACTTGAACACTTTTAGTTGCATCTGCATATTCAGCTAAGAAATAAATGTAAGTTCCATCATACATAGAACGAAGTGAAATTGGATATTGATCTCCAATATATCCAACAAACATACCGTTACCAGCGTCTGGTACTTGAGTAGTAGTTGTTAATACTGGTGCATCATTCCAAGCAGCATCTATAGTACCATCAATAACAGGTGCTGTATTAGTTAAAATTGTTGTAAGATCAGCTTTTGATGTTACTGTTGCTGGTAAATCAAGTACTTGATTTTCTTTTACGCAACTGGTAATAAACACCATTACCATAGCAAATACGCCACTCATGGCGATAATCATTGCTCTCAGAGATTTTGTTTTCATAATAATAATTTGATTAAGTAAATAATAATTTGTGTTGTTAAACTACTTTCTTAGGGCAAATGTATTTTCAGTTCCATGACATTATTATGACTATTCTCACGGTGAAATATGAGATAAATCATGTTTAATAGTTAGATGCCGATAAACATTGGCTTCAAAGGCCAAGAAAAAAAGTGAAAAAAGACGTAAAAAGAGGTAAAAAAGAAAGAAAAAAGCATTTTTTGAATAAAAATTGCATAAAAAAAAGCCGCAAAAGCGGCTTTTTAGGAAGAAAATTAGTTCAATTATTATTTAAAGATTCCATAACCTGGTAATGTTAAATCCAATTAACAGGTCTTTTTTAGTAAAGTCGTTCGTATTATACATTTCATTGTATTGATTCATAATCGCATCGGCAGTACCAATAAATATTTGGAAAACGTGTGCACTTGTTGCCGTTTCAATACCTAAACTTAGGTTTGGTTTTACAGGAAGTAAAGTTTCAATTTGAGTTGTAAAATGTTGATCATATTCAAAAACCACAGACAACGCTTCTCTTACTTTTACTCTTCCACTAAATGACAATCCAAAACCAGAGCGTTCAATTAATGAATCAACAGTATTAAAGTAAGAGTAGCTAGGCGATAATTGTATAGAAATTGATTTATTGATTTTACGAGCTAAAATCAATTGGTGATAGTATGATAATCTGTTCGTGATTTTTGGATACATATCACTTCGAGCATCAACTGCAACATTACCATAATAGCTCACGCTTAAAGGCATCGAACCAGAACGTGTTTGTTTTACAATTGCATACTTCCAATTTACATCTTGAAGTTTATTATTTTTTGTAGTACCGAAACCTACCAATAAATTATTAGTTAATGAGTAGCTTAACCCAATACGAATATTTGACGGAGCATACATTCCTAATAAGTCAAACTCTTCAGAATTCAGTTTTCCAAAACGATGTTGAATCATAAACTCTAAGGTGTTCGCTGTAGGAATTTCAGTAGTTTGTGTATTTAAAATGCAAGCACTTTCAAACATATCTTTTACCGGGCGGTTATTTTTTTTAGGTTCCTCAATAGCCACATTTGTACTATCTGTTTCTTGCGAAAACGATTGATATGAACTGAATATACAAAGCATTAATAAGATTAATACTTTTATCGAGTGTCTTTTTTTCATAATATTTTCGAAATATTTTTTCATAATTAGGTTAGTTTTCTTGGGCACCTTGAGTGATCCAGGTTAAAAATTTATTGATATCAGCTGCTGGCAATTTGCCTATTGGCATGTTTGTATTTAGCTTAATCATCAAAATACTTAATTTAGGATTTAATGTATCCACTAATCCTTTATCTAATAAATTTGCGTAGGCTTGTCCGGCTGTTAAATTCGGTGAAATTGCACCATTATGACAACCACTAGCAATACACTTAGCTGTAAATATTGGTTGAAGATCGTTAGCAAAACTAACCGATGCATTAGGGTCGAATGGAGGAGCAACAAAATACTCTTTCTCACATGATGACAATACTCCCATAAAGAATAAGAATACAATCAATATTTTAAACATTCTCATCGTTATAATTATTTAAATGTTAGTATTTGTTTTAATGAACCAATATGATTTTTGCTATCAGCATCCATCAACGCAATTCCAAAAGGATACGTTTTAGATGTAGCCACATTGAATTGTGCATCATCAGCATTACTAGTAACTAAGTTTCTCACTAAAATTACTTTGTATTGAGTATGTGGTGCGATTGTATTTAATCTACTTCTAGTAACATTTGAAACCGACCAAACATCGGCAGCGCTACCATCAGGTGCTGTTAAAGTAAAGCCAGGTAAACTTCCCATTCCTTTTATGAAAGCGATTAGGTCATCTTGTTTATTAACGGGAACTTGGCTCCAATAAGGTTTACCAGTATGTAATTCACTTGATGAAAAAGATTTTATTGCTGCTCTAGAATATTTACTAGCAAATCCTACTGATGCGAATGCAGTACCATCACCGAACGGACCATTTCCTTCACCAAAATCTCCATGGCAGTGGTTGCATCCATAAACGGCATTATGATAAATTGTTTTCCCTTCTACAATATCTCCTATAAAGGCAGTTTTGTTGTATAAGTAATACCCTGGGTCTAATGTTGTTGATTTACCATCGGGCCTAGTTATTATTTGTTCAACACCATTCCATTCATATATTGGTGCTGTACGAGCATCTGAAGTAGATTTATTTAAGATTGCCATGATGTTACCTGCATCATTTTGTATTCCAGTAGCACTATTAACTGACCAATCGTGTGCATAACCTAATGCTTCTGATGTGGCTAAATCCCAATTCCAAAGATCAACTGAACCCGAAAGGGTTTGCATAGAATTCGAGTGACAAGAAGCAGCACAACCTACATTTGAAAATGCACCAGCTGAACTTGTAGCATTATTTATATCGAATGCGATTGAAAATTTATCGCTATTCTCTTGAGTAGTCCAACCACCAGCAGTATCTGATTTCAAAGGATCTACAGGACCATTTAAAATTGAAGCAAAGCTAGCTGGACTTAAATCATTGTCTGTCCATTCTACATATAGATACATCTTCGCATTATCATACGCTGCTTTCATAATCACATTTGGATTTGCACCAGCGTTAAAAGAAGTTAATCCATTATAGGTACCCGTCATGTTTAAATAACCATTTGGGTAAAGTAAATTTTTATTAAGATCGATTACAGGAACTTTCAGGTAATCGGCAGTTTTCCAATAGACATCACTCAATGTAATGGGTGGCGTTACAACAAAAGTTGCTTCTAAAGTAGTGGTTTCTTTAGCTGACTTTGCTTTCGGTGGTGCTGGAAAAAATTCTTCTTCACAAGCAACAAAAGCAATCGATAAAAAAACTACGACTATAGATTTGTAGATGTAATTGAGTTTCATATTCGATTTTTCGATTTGATTAGTCATAAAAACAGGGTGAGATAATTTCTACCTCACCCTGTACTATCATAATTATTATTGTACTGTTAGATCAACAGTGATTTCACCCTTAGTGCCACCTAACGTAACTGCAGCACCACCTGAACTAAGTAAAATATTTAAATTAGTAGTGTATTCTGCGTCAACAAAATAATCACCTTTTTGTAATCCTACGAATTTGTAATTTCCAGATGCATCTGTAATGGTTGTAGCATCGAAAGTTGTTGTTTCTGATTTAGTACCAAAAGCGATATGAACTATTGCTCCTGCTACTGGAGTAGTACCTTGTAATACTGCACCCTTAATTGTATTTGTACCTTCGAAACCTGCATCTTTAGAACAAGACGTGATGGCGAATACTGATACAAATAATAATATAATTGATAATTTTAAAGTTTTCATAATTGTAATTTTTGAATTTGTTATACGATTAATTAATTTTTGGTTTACTCTAAATATTAGTAAGAGTTAGTAACCATATTACAATCCACACGAATCGTTACAAGGTCAGCAATAGAAGTAGAATTTACTCCGAATACTGTTAATGCATTGATACCAAATTCTCCTTGCAAACCTGCTCTATCTGTTTTCTTACCAGTAGTAGCATTAGTAGTAGTTGAAATACCTGAGTAACTCATTGGCATATCTATAGATCTAGTAACTCCTCTGAATTTGAAATCACCAGTTACTAAATAACCATTACCGTATTTTTTAATTGATGTACTAGTAAACCATGCAGTATCAGTACTTGCACGTGGGCCTAATACAGTAGGATTTTTACTTAATGTATCAAAAGCTACACCCATGTAACCTGGACCGCATTTACCATAAGCATCACGACCTGGTTCACCTGTATTGTATGTTGATAATTGAACCCAAGCTTTAATACTAGAATTTGCTGGATTTGCTTGATCAAAATTAACTTTCATTTCGAAAATATTGAAACGACCAGTTA
>CAJBVG010000097.1 GCA_903958995.1 uncultured bacterium
CTGTAGCCTCTAAATATAAAAACAATGACCAACGTCAACACATCGCCGTTATTGGCGACGGTGCTATGACTGCTGGGATGGCATTTGAAGCACTAAACCATGGTGGAGTAGAGAATTCTAACCTACTTGTAATCTTAAACGACAATTGTATGTCGATTGACCCCAATGTTGGGGCATTACGCGAATACTTAACAGATATTACTACATCTCACACTTACAATCGTATGCGTGATGATATTTGGAAAATACTTGGAGGAATTAGTCGATTTGGACCAAATGCTCAAGAAATAGTAAAGAAAGTAGAGAAGGGTATTAAAGGAACTCTATTAAAAAATTCAAACCTATTCGAATCTTTAAAATTCAGGTATTTCGGTCCAGTTGATGGGCACGATATAAACCATTTAGTAAAAGTATTAAATGATTTAAAAGATATCCCTGGTCCAAAATTATTACACGTCTTAACTGTAAAAGGTAAGGGGTATGAACTAGCAGAAAAAGATCAAACAAAATGGCATGCTCCTGGACTATTTGATAAAATTACAGGTGAAATAAAGAAATCTTCAAATACAGAACCTCAACCTCCAAAATACCAAGATGTATTTGGAAATACGATGGTTGAATTAGCAGAACAAAATGATAAAATTATGGGAATAACTCCGGCAATGCCGAGTGGTTGCTCCTTAAACATCATGATGAAGGCAATGCCAAATCGTGCATTCGATGTGGGTATAGCAGAACAACATGCTGTGACTTTTTCTGCAGGTTTAGCAACTCAGGGTTTAGTGCCATTCTGTAATATTTACTCTTCGTTTATGCAACGTGCATACGATCAAGTAATCCACGATGTTGCTTTGCAAAAATTAAATGTTGTGTTCTGTTTAGATCGTGCTGGATTAGCTGGTGCTGATGGACCGACACACCATGGTGCATACGATATTGCTTACATGCGCTGTATTCCTCATATGGTAGTTTCTGCTCCTATGAATGAGCAAGAGCTACGTAATTTAATGTACACTGCCTCTATAGATAATGCAGGACCATTTACCATACGTTACCCAAGAGGAAATGGTGTAATGGTGGATTGGAAAACTCCATTTGAAAAATTACCAATTGGTAAAGGAAGAAAAATTTGTGATGGTGAAGAAGTGGCGATTTTAACGTTAGGACACGTAGGAAACTTTGCAGTAGAAGCCTGCAAAAAATTAAATTCAGAAAATATTCATCCGGCACATTACGACTTGCGTTTTGCGAAACCATTAGATGAAGAATTATTACACGAAGTTTTCTCGAAATACAAAAAAATAATCACTGTTGAAGACGGTTGTATACAGGGTGGTGTGGGTTCTGCAGTTTTAGAATTTATGGCGGACCATAATTACAGCGCGAAAGTAAAACGCTTAGGTATTCCGGATGAATATATAGAACACGGCGAGCAAGCCGAATTGTGGGCAGAGTGTGGTTATGATTCGAATGCTATCGTTGAAGCGGTTCGTCGAAGCGTCCTCGCTTCGACAATTTAAGAGGCGTTCATCGGAGTGTCCCTTTCTGCGCCAGGCAGGCTCACTCCGACATATTACATGATTTTGCATCTTAGAACCGTTCGTCGGAGTGTCCTCACTCCGACATTTTACATGATTTTGTATCTTAGAACCGTTCGTCGGAGTGTCCTCACTCCGACATTATTTTCCATTATATTGTCGGAGTCAGGAGACTCCGACGGACATTTTCTAACTAATAAAAAAAACCTGCATATATGCAGTTGTGAAATTATTAAAGAACTCTCATTTTGCTGTATGAAAAAAACAGCAAACTCAAATGAATTATATTTTATAACCTTTACGGTTGTGCATTGGCTAGATGTTTTTACGCGTATTGAATATAAGAACATAGTTGTTGATATTCTGAATTATTACATAGATAATAATAAAGTTGAAATCTATTCTTACGTGATAATGAGTAATCATATTCATTTAATAGCAAGATCTGCAGAGGATTCTACTTTAAGCAAATTTATTAGAGAGTTTAAAAGCTATTCATCTAAAAAACTATTTGATTTTATTTTATCCAACCCGAGAGAGTCAAGAAAAGAAAATTTAATATCACAATTTAAAAGTGAAGGTTTAATAAACAATAAGAATATTTCTTTTCAGTTTTGGCAAAATGGAAATCATCCTCTAAAATTATATACTAAGAAGATGATAACACAAAAAGTAAATTATATTAATGAAAACCCTGTTAGGGCTGGCTGGGTAAATGAATCATGGAAATACTGGTTTAGTAGCGCTAATCCTGAAGATCCAGTAAAATGTATTAGGTAGAATATTTTAATGGAGTGACGTTCGTCGGAGTGTCCTCACTCCGACGA
>CAJBVG010000098.1 GCA_903958995.1 uncultured bacterium
GACAAAGGTGGAATTCTAGATGAGCAAATGGATATGACCGATTATTACACAGGAAATTCATCTATGCCAAATATTACGTTTGTTATTAATGGTGCAGATACTACATTTTCTTGCGATACAGCAGGTGTAATTCTGAATCTGTTTAAAGAAGCAAATGGTCGTTGGAGATTTGATAACAATGATTTCCCAACTAAAATTATGCTATTAGCAGATGATAAAAGTGTAGTAACTGAGTTTAATTTATTAGCGCCAATTCGCAAATTCGATAATAGCTTGTCTATTAGTCAGGCTACGAAATGTGGTGAAAATACTATATATACTTACGATTTAGTTTTAAACCGAGTTAGCAATTAAGGAGAACAGAAAATGAAAAAGATATTATTTGCATTAGCATTAATTGTATGCGCAAAATTCGTTTCTGCCCAAGCAGCTTGGATAGAACCAGACCCTACGGATGTTTCAAAAACAGTTCGTATATATGTTGATTTAGACAAACTAGATGCAACGAAAGAAGCTACTGCTCGTTTACTTGCTGATCCGGGACCATTTTACATGTGGACTTGGTCACCAGCAGAATTACCTGTAGGAAACCCCAAAGTAAACGGTGAGGGCGAGAAACCTTGGCAAAATTCAAATGAGATTTTGAAATTAACTAAGGATGATACTAAAGGCCCTAATGTTTATTATTATGATATGATTCCTACTGAGTTTTATGAAGTAGCTGCAGCTAAGGTTTATGAAAAAGGAATTAACTTCTTAGTAAAACCTAAAAATGGTGGTGGTTATGGTGATCCAGATATTAAATCAGAAGATTTAACCATCGCAGTTAATCCTCCTAAAACAGACAAAGGTACATTGTATCCTTTCCCTTCAGTAATGTTGCAAGATCGTTTAGTGGCAATCGTTTATGATAACACAAAAGAACTAAAAACTACTATGCAAAATTTAGCTGATGGTGATGTTTTAGTTTATATGAAAGCTAGCGTAGAAGATACAGCTACTGCTGTGGTTACTACGATTGAGCCTTCTAAATTTTTACAATTACAAAACAATCCTAAATTAACGATGAAGAAAGATGCATCAGGTAAATTCAAACTTTACATTATCCCTGATCAGTTTTTCCATATCCCAGCAGGATTGATTTTAAAAGATATTGAAGTTACTATTCGTAAACGTGCTTGGGCTAGTGGTGCCGATCAAATTGATCAACGTATCAAGTTCAAAGGCGGTTGCCAATAGAAAAGAAGCTTAGTGTTTGTAGTATAATGAGCCCGGTCGGAGAAATTCTGATCGGGTTTTTTTGTGGAGAACTAACGCTAGCTCCCAGTCACCAGCTACCAGTTACCAACTACGAGTGACGAACTACGAGTGACGAAAATTACGCCTTATAAATACGTCGCTTACCAATCCCTAACTTCTCCAAGAAATAACCAATCGAAACAAACAATACGCCAATACCGTAAATACTACTTCTTCTAAAATTAATCGATGATGCTTCTGCGAAATATTTTGTCGGACAAGTAACTTCTGCAATTTCGAAATCCTTCATGCACAATTGTGCAATCATCTGATTGTCGAAAACAAAATCATCTGAATTATGGTGGTAGTTAATGCTAGTTAAAGCAGTTTTAGAAAAAGCTCTGTAACCTGTATGGTACTCCGAAAGCTTTTGATTCATTAAAATATTTTGCGTTAAGGTTAAGAATCTATTCGCAATGTATTTATACATTGGCATTCCACCTTTTAAAGCGCCTTTGCCTAATATCCTCGATCCAAATACCACATGGTACAAATCGTTACCAATAATACTAGTCATGGCAATAATTAACTTAGGGGTATATTGATAATCGGGGTGAAGCATAATCACAATATCTGCCCCTAATTCCAAAGCCTTATCATAACAAGTTTTCTGATTGCCTCCATAGCCTTTATTCTGCTCATGGCGAATAACATGCTTAATCCCTATAGAACGGGCAAGCTCAGAGGTGTTGTCCTTGCTCGCATCATCTACTAAAATCACATCATCAACAATATCCATCGGGATTTCTTTATAGGTGATTTCTAATGTAGGTGCTGCATTATAGGCCGGCAACACAACGACAACTTTTTTACCGTTGAACATGATTCAAAAATAGGATTTTAATTTTTATGCTTCAAATTTGATAAGTCTTCTTTCATGAAATCCACTAATCCCCTGATGTATGCTGTAGAAAAATCAAATTTGATGCCTGCTGTTTCATAAATTTCAGGGATACTTTTCGTGTAGCCAAGTTTTAAAGCATCCATGTATTCTAATATCGCTTTAACAGGATTCTCTTTATAGTTTTTGTATATCGCAATTGCTGCTAATTGTGCTATTGCATATTCGATATAGTAGAACGGCACTTCAAATAAATGCAATTGTTTTTGCCATAAATTATTCTTGAACTCTTCGTATCCTTCCCAGTTAACGAAGTTCGAGCCAAATCGCTCAAAACAGGTATCCCAAGCGGCTGTGCGCTCTTCAACCGTATGGTTGGGGTTAGTATATATCCAATGCTGAAATGCATCAATAGTAGCCACCCAAGGCAAAGTCTTTAAGCTGTCTTTCAATTGCTCTTCTTTTGCACGAATTAAATCATCAGCATCATTAAAGAAAACATCCCAGGCATCCATGCTAATTAACTCCATACTCATCGATGCTACTTCAGCAACTTCTGATGGAGCTCTTTTGAAATCGTTTAACGCTAAGTTGTTTGTTAAGAATGTATGAACCGCATGCCCACCTTCGTGAACCATTGTCGTTAAATCGCGCATCGCATTCGCTGCGTTCATAAAGATAAACGGAGCGCCCGATTCTGCTAATGGATAATTATATCCTCCAGGAGCCTTGCCTGCTCTCGATTCTAAGTCAATCAACTTATGCTGTTTCATCGTTTCTAGTTTCTCTCCGAAATACGGATGAATTCTATAGAAGCAAGCAATACTTTTATTCAATAAATCTTCACCACCATCAAATGGTTTTAAGGCTGGCTTACCACTCACATCTACTTCCGTATCGTATGGTGTAAGTTTATCGAGTTGTATTTTTGATTTTCGCTCTTCCGAAAATTGTTTAAATAAGGGCACTAATTCTTGTTCAATTGCTTCATGAAAACGAAAACAATCATCAGCAGTATAATCAAATCGACCTAAGGCTTTAAACATGTAATCTCTGAAATTTTCAAAGCCAGCATTGATTGCCACTTGATGTCTCAATTTAATTAACTTGTTAAACAATTCATCAAGCGTATCTTTATCGGCTAATCGTCTGCGTTGAATTTTTTCATACACTTCCTTTCGTACCGCTCTATCTGTGCTCTTAATAAAATTCGAAGCTTGCTCTAAAGTATATTCTTTACCATCATGCTCAATGCTCATGCTGCCCACAATAGCGCCATACTTTTGTTGCTCTAATTGTAGTTCTGTAAATAATGGAATGTTTTCTTGTCTAAATATTTCA
>CAJBVG010000099.1 GCA_903958995.1 uncultured bacterium
ATAGGTAGTTGGAATTGGGCTAATTATCCAGGTATCTTAATGACTTCAATTGGTGGTAATAAATATGAAGCAGTTGTTTCATTACCATCAAATTCAACTGCTGAATATTTATATGTAAATGGAGGAACACCAATAAAAGAAGTTTTGGATCCAGCATGGGCCTGTACAAATGGCAATGCACAATATACAAACAGAACATTAGCTATTGGAAGTTCAGCATTTACAAAATGTAATAAGTGGGCATTATGTGATTCATGTGGTTCTGTTGCACCTTCAAATATCAATGTGAAATTTTCTGTACAATCTACAGATTCTACACCAGTTTATGTATTTGGAAGTTGGAGTAATTGGGGCAATTTTCCTGGAAACCCAATGACATTTAATGCTGCTACAGGAAACTATGAAGCTACAATACCGATGGCTTCATCTGCAACTATTGAGTATTTATATGTAAACGGAATACAAACTAAAGAAGTGTTAGATTCATCATGGACTTGCACAAACGGAAATCCGCAATACACAAATAGAAAAGCTACATTGGGTACAGTAGATACATCGTTTTGTAATATTTGGGAAACATGTACTGCATGTGTTCCTTTGACTTTAAATAATGTAAAAAATGAAAATGTATCTATTTATTTGAATAGTCAATTTATCAGAATCAATGCAACAAATATTTCTCAATTTGATCAATTAGAAATTTTTGATTTAGTTGGTAGAAAAGTTTTTGCTTCTAATGGTAACTTTAAAACGAATGAAAATATTTCTGTAAATTTAAAAAGCAACACATTCTATATTGTTCGCCTCAAAAACGGAAATGACATTTATAAAGTAAAATCTTTTATCAATAACTAATATAAAATGAGTAAGGCTTTCAAAAATGAAAGCCTTACTTTTTTTAAATACTATTTTTTAAAACTTAAAATAATAAATAAAATGAATAACATACTAAAAGTAGTATTTACACTTAGTGTAATAATGCAATTAACCACTAATTGCCAAGCACAACTTTCTCCTATCAATTTTGAAGCAACAGGTTATGGTGCAAATTGGACTTGGAGATCATTTGAAAACACAACGAATTTACCTCCGCAAATTGTTGCAAATCCTACTACTACAGGAATCAATTCTTCAACTAATGTGATCAAAATGACAACATTGGCAACTGGTAAACCATGGGCAGGTTTTGAAAGTTTACATCCAGGCTCTGTGCCTCCAGGTCCATCTGACATTGGAGTGTTTACTTTAAATGCATCAAATGCAATTGTTAAATTAATGGTGTACAAATCTGTTATTAGTGATGTAGGTGTAAAATTTGCGACTGCAAGTGGTGCATCAACAGGAGAATTAAAAAAGCCAAATACTTTAATAAACCAATGGGAAGAGTTGACTTTTGATTTTACAAGTCAAATTGGAAACCCTAATAATTCGAATATTGATCAAATAATTATTTTTCCTGATTTTAATGCAAGAACAACTGATAATGATTGTTACATTGATAATATTACGTTAGGTACTGGAACATCTGTTCAAAATATCAATGTAAAATTTGCTGTTCAAAATGTAGATTCTTTACCTGTGTATATTTTTGGTAATTGGAATAATTGGAGCAACTTTCCAGGAAATCCAATGGTCTTAAATATAACTACAGGAAATTATGAAGCTACTATGCCTTTGTCATCAGCTTCTACAATAGAATATTTATTTGTCAATGGAAATCAAACAAAAGAAACACTAAATTCTGTTTGGACATGTACCAATGGAAATGCACAATACACAAATAGATTGGCAACATTAGGAATTAATGATACTACACTTTGTAATCAATGGGAATCTTGTTTGAGTTG
>CAJBVG010000100.1 GCA_903958995.1 uncultured bacterium
AAAAATGATGGTGAAGGTTTAGATTATTTCATTGCTAAAAAAGACGAAGTAAACTTAGCTGATTTACCTTCAGTATTCTATAAAAACTATATTGCATTAGTCATTGGAGCACAACACGGCACCAAACGTTTACCACTTTTAAAATTAGAGAAGTTTTGTAAAGAAAGCACCAGACCTATAATTGTTATTGGCGGAAAAGATGATGCAGCGAATGCTTGGCATTTAGAGCGCATCGCTCCTGATCGTATCTACAATGCTTGTGGTAAGTATAATTTAAATCAATCAGCATCACTCGTTAAACAAGCCAACATCGTAGTAACACACGATACCGGATTGATGCATATTGCAGCCGCGTTTAAAAAAGAAATTCTTACGGTTTGGGGAAATACTGTTCCAGAATTTGGGATGTACCCGTACGAAACAAAATATACAAGCTTCGAAGTACCTAACTTATCTTGCCGACCATGTAGTAAAATTGGTTTCGTTGCTTGTCCGAAGAAACATTTCAAATGCATGGAAATGCAAGACATTCCCTTATTAGTAAAACTAGCGAATAAAGGAAATGAATAAGACCTTAATTCTAGCTCGACATGGTAAGGCAGAAAAAGTAAACTTTGGAGAAAACGATTTAAAAAGGAATTTAACAGAACGTGGAAACACTAATGTTTTAAAGGTTTCCGAAGAACTTTCAAAAATAATTACTCCTCAATTAATAGTTAGTAGTCCAGCAAATAGAGCATACCAAACCGCTAAACTATTTGCGAAAACTTTTCGGATTGATAAAAAAGAAATTGCATTGAATGAAGCTATTTATGAAGCTTCAATGAGTGATTTGTTGAAAGTGATTAATCAACTTGATAATACTTTCGATTGCATTCTAATGACAGGGCATAACCCAGCATTCGAATACGCAGTTGATTATTTTACAGGCATACAAATTGGAGATTTACCTACATCAGGTACAGCCATATTAAACTTTCCGTTTAATGATTGGAAAATGATTTCGCAGGGGACTGCCGAATTAAAAAAAATAATTATTCCGTAATTAATGGTGTTGCTGTGCGCTATAAACGCTTACATGTCCGGAGAACAAATAAGCTACTAAGCATGCAATAATAACATAAACAGAGCTGCCCATTCCGAAAAGTTCTATACCCATAATAACACAAGCAAACAAGGTATTTGTTGCACCAGCAAAAACCGCTACGAAGCCCATTCCTGCTAGTAATGCCATAGGTAATGGAATAAACCAAATTAATACATTTCCTAATGTTGCGCCTATGAAAAACAGTGGGGTTACTTCTCCCCCTTTAAATCCAATCCCTAAGGTAAATGCCGTTAAGAACAACTTGATTAAGAAATCAAAAGAGTACATGGGTTCTGTAAATGCTGCCGAAATACTTGGTAATCCTAATCCCATGTATTTATTCATATCGAAAAAATAATAAAGAACTACAATTAACAAACCACCAATAAACGGACGAAGTGGAGGAAACTTAATATATCGTTGAGCTATATCGGTAAATGTATGCGAGGATTTCGCAAATAAATAGGAGATTAATCCGAAAATAACACCAGCATTAATTGCCCAAAATAAATTAGTAAAACTAAGAATAGGAACATATGGAATAGCATACGAAGCGTGTTGTATCCCCCAGGATAAACATACATAGTGTGCTACAAATGCAGCTAAAATACTTTGCAAGAAATAACGAACCTGTAATTTTCTGCTATGAAAAACTTCTAATGCAAAAATAGCTCCTGCCCAAGGTGTTCCAAATACAGAGGCGAAGCCTGCGCTGATGCCTATTATAATTAAGGCTTTCCGAGCATTTGCAGATAATTTAAAATAATGAGTAGCCTGATCGGCAATGGCACCCGACATTTGTACGGCAGTACCTTCTCTACCTACAGAAGCACCAACTAAATGAGATAGCATTGTGCTGATGTAAACTAATGGAGCCATTTTAATATGTATCACATCACTCGGCTCATGAAATTCTTCTAAGAGTAAATTGTTTCCCTTAACTTCCTTTTCACCATAATAATGATAGAGTAAACCAACTAGTAACCCTACAATCGGTAAAGCATAAATAATATAAGAGTGAGTTATTCTAAATTGAGTGGCATGATCTAATGTCCACAAAAAGAACGCAGATGCTGTACCCGCTAACGTGCCAATAATGACAATGATAAAAATCCAGAAAGCAATTTTTTTAATGAGCGTCATTCGTAAGTAATTCTACCAATGAATATGTACTTCCGTCGGAAATATGATAACCTACCATACCCTGTGCAGGTGTGTAATAGAGATCAGTTAAGTAATATTTAGAGGTATTTAAAGCGTGACTAAATGTATATATATTATTGTGCATTTTATTATTTAATGCCAACGAGTCCGTAAAAGTGACTGCTGAATTGGTATGATTAATGACTGAATTGATATAACTAAGCATTGTAAACTCACGAATATTCAGTAAACTCTTCATTCGCATTTCTTATTTATAATACTGCATTAATACTGCCGATAATTCTTCTGGCTTTTGAGTGCCGATTAAAAACATCGTACCATCCTTCATTTCAATTTGTAAACCAGTACTTCCAGACACATTCCAAGCTTTTCCATTTCCTTTTAAACTCGAACGAAAACCCCATCCTCCATATTCCATGATCGGACTGTATTCACGGACGTATGCTTTAGAAATATCAGACCATTGGTAAATTCTATAGCTACGGTAAATTGGAAGAAACCGTACAGAAATTCCTTTGCCATCAAGTATTGTTTCTAATTTCAAAGAGTAGAAAAACAAAGTCAATAATAACATTCCACCTTCAGCAATAAATAAACCAGCATCGGGCATCGGGTTATCACCAAATGGTTTGTTCATGAGTACTTGTTGGTAAATGCCAACTAAGAAAAGTACATGAATAGGGACAAGTACGAATATCCACCTTCTAAAGGATTGAGTTTCGGTAAACATATTATTCGGCATCTACTTGTAAGATATGTAATATACGGTGTATGATTGGAGCAAAGAAAACTCCTGAAATGGTAAGGAATGCAACTCCACTGTACAATGCGTATAAAGAAGAGAATATCTTCGCGGCATTGGTTTGCATCTCTACCGCAGGGCCCATTCCCGTAAGAATTAAGCATGCCATGTGGAAACTATCAATCCAGGTACAATCGGCAATGGTATAGTAACCAATCATGCCAATTAACACCGACAATACGATTAACAAGCTTGCAAATAAGGTATATCGCATCATTCGTTGCAAAAAACGAGGCATGCTGATTAATTCTTGGCTTTTATGTTCAAGTTTCATCGTTATACAATTAAGGATTTAATACGAATTTGGTATTTAATAATGATATCGACAAGCGTAAATTAAGAGGGTATCATCTTCTACTCGATAAACCAAGCGGTGTTCTTGGTCGATTCTTCTGGACCATAATCCTTGTAAATCGTACTTTAAAGGCTCAGGCTTGCCTTTTCCAGTATAGGCATTTTGCTGAATATCCTTGATTAAGGCATTGATTTTACTCAGCATCTTTTTATTATCGGATAGCCAGGAGTTATAATCTTCCCAAGCATTCTTTGAAAAAACGATTTTCATTTTCCACCTTTTAAAATCCCATTCACCGTTTTCCCACTTTCCATCTGCTCCATCGATTCAAATAAACGCTCAGCATTTCGCTTCGAACTCAATAAATGAACCGTTTCCATCAATGAATTGTACTCTTCCATCGATATCAATACCGTCCCTTTACCCGTTCCTCGCTTAATAATGAGCGTTTCGTTATTCTCTTCTACCTCATCTAAGTATTTCTTTAGATCAGTGCGTAATTCAGTATAATTCGCTGCAATCATGCTATTAAGTATTTATTTAAGTACGAATATAAGTACTTATTTTCAAAACTCATTAACATATTATCCCATTAACATATTAATTTTAACATATTATCCCATTAACATATTAACATATTACATCGTGTACTTCCTCCCCTTATTCACTTCCTTCAAATGCTTCATTAA